>JAUYOL010000036.1 GCA_030695905.1 Candidatus Omnitrophota bacterium
AGTATGTAAGATAGTCATGTATAGGTGGCAGGAAAAATGTTCCCCCGCCTTCGCAATCAACTATGTAGTAGACCAGATGCTACGGTGAGGTCGGTCTTTTGTTCTGTCGAAAAACGGGGGCCTGCGGAACTCGGCCCCTAAACGGGGCCTCATCCCGCCAAAAAGCGGCGGTATCGCCTAAGTTTAAAACGAAGGCGAACATCCTCGGCCCTTTTTAACCGTTTTTCGTCATCACAAAAGACCTAACATTTTTATTGTGCTTCCCATAACCGTAGGCTTAGGTTTATGCATCCATGTCGCAGGCGGAACCTTTGTGGCCCGCCTGAAGCTGCCGTCAAAAATTCTGACTCCTTGTGGCGATATAGTAAAGAATTTTTCCGGAGTAAATTGGTATGCCTAATACCAATTTACGTCAGCAGAAGGCGGACACAAAGGTAACCGCCTACATGCTGATGTGAAGCACAGCCCCGAGAGGGGACTGCCTCTCGGAAGAGAAAATTTTCTAAAACCTTGAGCGGCGCATGCCGATGTTAAGCAAGAGGCCCACGGCGATAAATGTTGTGAGCATGCTCGAGCCACCATAACTTATCAGCGGCAGCGGAATACCGACAACCGGCATCATGCCTATCGTCATCGCTATGTTTATCGTAACCTGCAACGCCAACAGCACAACTATGCCTGTCGCGATAAGTTTGCCATGCATATCATTGGTCGAGTAGGCTATGTCGAGTCCGCGCCTTACTATCATGAAGAACAGAAGTATCAGGATAAGCGCGCCAAAGAGTCCCCACTCTTCACCTATAACCGAGAATATGAAGTCTGTGTGGCGCTCCGGAAGAAAGTTCAGCTGGTTCTGCGTGCCGGCAAGCCAGCCCTTCCCTATGAGCCCGCCGGAACCGACAGCTATCTTCGACTGTATTATGGTGTAGCCCGCGCCCAACGGATCAACATTGGGATTCAAAAATACCATAAGCCGCTGCCTCTGGTAGTCTCTTAAGAAATGCCAGAATATCGGCATCGAAACTAAACCCATAATGATGAGAGTAATTAAATATTTCGTGCGGGCGCCCGCCACAAACATCATAGATAGGAATATCGGAATCAGTAAAAGCGCGGTACCAAGATCCGGCTGTATGACTACGAGCAAAAATGGTATGGCTAATAAGATAAGAGGGACGATAAAACCGCTAAAGCTTTCCATCTTTCCTTTTTTAGACCCAAGGTAGCTAGCAAGCATCAGGATAAAATTTATCTTTATAAATTCTGACGGTTGAAGCGTAAAATTGCCTATTGTAAACCAGCGTTGCGCTCCGAGCCTCTCGCGACCTATTACCAATACGAGCATAAGCAAAACTATATTCAAACCATACAGTATGTATGAAATATCCACAAATTTCTGGTAGGAAATGTTTATTACCAACACAAGAAGTATCGCGCCAAAAGCTATCCAGTTGATCTGCTTAAATACAAAGCTCTCTACAAAAGACAGGTCCTTAACCTTTGTCGCGCTGTATAAAGTAAGCAGGCCTATCAAGCATAAAATAAAAACAACGGCAAGTATGGTCTTGTCAAAATCTTTTATGAGCCTCTTATCAAAAATCACAAATATCCTCTATTCTTCGCTTCCTCAAATATATCCTTAGCTATTTCGCTCGGCTCCATGCCGCCCTTACCGCCATGCTCTAAAAAGACGACTACACAGATCCTGGAATTATCAATGGTTCGACTACGCTCACCATTGACCCTGAGCGAAGTCGAAGGGTCAAAAGGCGCAAATCCGGTAAACCACGCGTGGGTCCTGCCCTGAGGATTTTGCGCGGTGCCCGTCTTACCGGCTATAGCCACGCCCTCTATCTTGGCACGCTTGCCCGTACCAAATTCAGCATTCACAACTTTGTACATGCCTTCACGGACAGTTTTGATAACACCGCTGTTCAGGCCCGCGGGTTTGCGTTCAGCCGGCATTAAATCTCTTGTATCTATGCGCTTGACTATATAGGGCTTAACGATGCTCCCTTTGTTGGCTATTATAGCCGTCATATCAAGTATCTGTACCGGCGTAACAAGCACATACCCCTGACCTATAGCATAATTTACGGTATCACCTTCATACCATACATCTTTTTTATGCAATTTCTTCCACAGTCTGCCGGGCGCTACACCTTTTACTTCGTCCGGAAGGTCTATGCCGGTCTTTTTGCCAAATCCAAAAATATGGGCAAAGTTTTCTATATTATCCACGCCTACAGCCCTACCTATATTATAAAAAAATACGTTGCAGGAATTCATAATAGCGTTGACAACATCCTGCGGGCCGTGGCCGAGCTCTTTCCAGCAGTCAAATCTGCCTCTACCTAAAATATAGGTTCCGGTGCAATTAAAATGTGTGCGCGTATTTATCCTTTTAATCTGCAGGGCGGCCGATGCCACAACAATTTTAAAGATAGAACCCGGGGGATACGCTCCCGATATCGCCCTGTTTAATAACGGACGCCTCATCTTGTCTTTCAGCAATTTCAACCTTTCAGAGGATCCTTCCGGCTTTATGAATATATTGGGATCATATGAAGGGCTGCTGGACAACGCCAGCACCTCGCCAGTGCCCGGATCCATTACCATAATCGCTCCGGATTTATCTTCAAGAGCTTTATCGCAAACTTTCTGTAAGTTAAGGTCTATGGTTAAATACAGATCTTTTCCTTTTCGCGGCTCTTTGTACCCAAGGACACCTACCTGCCTGCCTCTATTATCGACCTGTATCTGTATTCCACCGTCCACTCCCGCAAGGTCTTTATCATAATATTTTTCAAGGCCATCGCGGCCCACAAGATCTTTCATGCGATAGCCGTATTCTTTAAGGCTTTCCAACTCCCGCTCGCTTATTTCGCTTAAATAGCCGAATATATGGCTGCCGACACTGCCATAACCATAATTACGCACAGACTTTGTCTCTATTACAAGCCCTCTTATGTCAAAACTTTCCTCCTCCAGTATAAATGCCTTATCTTTTTCTATGTCCTCAACGATAGTAACGGGCGCGTAAGGCTTCCTTGCCGATTTATCCACAGCGTCTTCCACCTTTTTACGCGGCACATCCAATAGATTTGTAAGAAGCCTTATCAGTTTTTCCCTATTCCTTAATTCCTGATACACAACCGCCACATTAAAAGAGACCCTATCATTTACTAAGGGGACACCGTTTTTGTCAAATATGGTTCCGCGAGGCCCCTCAATGGGTATTATCCTTATAGCATTGTCCTTGGACAATCTGGAGTAATAAGGAAATCTCAAGACCTGGGTATAGGCCAGCCCCAATACTAATAAGATAAAAAGGACCCGTATCGGCGCCTGCAGATATTTTTCTCTCATAAATATTCCGCGGTCTCTTCAAGACCAAATCTGCTTACAAAAAAAGGAAATATAAGGAATGCCAGGCAGGCTGTATACAAAGAGACCGGGATAAAAGAATGGATGATATATTCCGCAAGGCTTATGTAGGTAATATTAGAGATTGCCGATGAGATAAAATAGTGTATAAAAAAATAGAACAGTGTGAGTACAAATACTATGAGAGTCTGGATCGCCCTCGATTCCTTTAAAAATTTAGGGCTTAATAATCCGGCAATTAATCCGGTAATAGCGAGAGTGGCTGTATTGATGCCGAATATATCTACGGAATATATGTCTTTTAATAAACCAAATACAAATCCGGCCTCTATGCCGGAGCTCCACCCAAAAAATATCGCGATAAATATCACGAATAAAGCGCCCAGGTCGGGCTTTGTGCCGGCTATCCTTATAAAATCGAGAAGCGTTACCTGTAAAAAAAACGCGGTTAACAGAATAAGATACATCTGCATTCTATTTACTTTATTATGCACAGTACCTCTTCCAGCTTCGACAGATCCTGTGAAGGCCTTACTATCGCGTATTTATATAGGCGTCCCTGCTCCTTATCGACCTTTTCTATATCGCCTATGAGTATGCCTTTGGGAAATACACTGCCGAACCCAGCGGTTATTATTTTGTCACCGGCCTTCGCATCGGAATCCAGCGATATATATATCACCTTGCACCGTCCTCCGGGGCGGCCAACCATAACGCCGCCTTGCCTGTTGCGGCGGATCATGATGCCTACTTTTAAATTGGGATCGGTAATTAATAGCACCTTGCTTAAATTTTTTCCGACTTCGACTATTCTGCCCACAAGTCCGCGAGTAGACATGACCGCCATGTTCTGTCTTATTCCGCTGGAAGAGCCTTTACCTATTATTATGGAATTCGACCAGTTGGACGAATCCCTGCCTATAACCTGGGCGGCGATACTTGTGTACGGTATTATCTTCTGGAAATTGAGCAGGTTTCTTAAGCGGGCATTCTCATCGTGTATGGCCTGGGTCTCTTCGGCCATCCTCGTTAATAAGTCCAGCCTGTCGTGTAATATTTTATTTTCTTCCCTTAAGGCGGCGAACGGGGCAATGTTATCCAGGAGGCCCAGGAAAGAATGGAAAGTTTTTAAAACAGGGCTTGTGGTATCCGTAATATTTATTCTTATAAGGCGCGCTGCTGAAGATGTTAATACTATGAGGGTGGCTATGGATATTATTACGAGGGCTTTTACAATGCTTTTCTTTTGATTGCGCACATCTATTTTATTTTAACGCTTGCGCTTCTGCAGTTTAACGATTGCCTTTAATATCTTTTCCTCGCCAAGCACTTTTCCCGTGCCAAGCGCGACTGCGGTAAGCGGATCTTCCGCGAGATGAACCGGCAACCCGGTTTCTTCGGAAAGCAGCTTGTCTATGCCTTTTAAAAGAGAGCCTCCGCCCGCAAGCACTATACCTTTTTCTATCAGATCCGCGGAAAGTTCCGGAGGAATCCTTTCGAGCGTAATTCTCACCGCTTCGACTATCTGGGACATCGGCTCGGACATCGCTTCGCGGATCTCTTCGCTGGTCACAGAGACCGTTTTCGGCAGTCCGGCAACGAGGTCTCTCCCCTTTACCTCCATCGTCAATTCTTCTTCGAGCGGATATACAGAACCTATCTTCATCTTTATATTTTCGGCCGTTCTCTCCCCTATCATCAGGTTGTAGTTTTTCTTAAGCGAATTTATTATTGCCTCATCCATCTCGTCCCCGCCGATCCTGACAGATTTAGAAAATACCATGCCCGTCAAGGATATAACGGCTATCTCGGTGGTGCCTCCGCCTATATCTATTATCATGTTTCCGGAGGGCTCGGATATGGGCAAGCCTACGCCTATGGCCGCTGCCATAGGCTCTTCTATAGTAATAACTTCGCGGGCGCCGGCGTGAAGCGCCGAATCTTCAACCGCGCGCTTTTCAACCTCAGTTATACCTGAAGGTATCGCAATGACTATGCGCGGACGGACAAACCTTTTGGATTTATTTACTTTTTGTATGAAGTAGCGGAGCATTGCTTCGGATATTTCGAAATCGGTAATTACGCCGTGCCTCATGGGCCTGATAGCGACTATATTGCCGGGGGTTCTGCCGAGCATCCTTTTAGCTTCTTCTCCCACGGCCAAAACATTTGAAGTGCCGGCTTCGACAGCAACTACTGACGGCTCGCACAGGACTATACCCTGATTCTTAAGATAAACTAATGTTGTGGCGGTCCCTAAGTCTATACCGATATCGTTAGAAAAGAAACCGAAAAGTTTATTATATGCTCCGGTAAGTAAATCTAAAAACCTTGGCCTCATTACATTATCTCCCTGCCTGCCGGCAGGCAGGCTTAGTTCAGTAGTTCAGTGATATTAACAAAAAATCATACTATTGTCAATTTAAATAAGGTATCGAAAAACCCCGGGAACGATTTGGAAACACTTTCCGCGCCTCTTATCACACTTTCACTATCCGCTGACAGCGCTGCCACAGCCATCGACATACAAGTCCTGTGGTCCTGAAAGCTATTCAAGCGCGCGCCGTGTAATTTATCCACGCCGTCTATTATAATATCGTTGCCCCTTATATTAAATACGGCGCCCGCCTTCTTGAGATTATATTCCATAGAACTTACTCTATCGGTCTCTTTTACTCTTAACTCTTCCGAGCCCTTTATTACGGTCCTGCCCTTAGAAAGCGCCGCCAAAACAAATATTATGGGCAGTTCGTCTATGACAGAAGGTATCATCGATTTATCTATCGTTATACCGCGCGTCTTTGAATACTGGGCAATTATGTCTCCGACCGGCTCAAAGCCGTCTTTCTTGTTAACCACTTTAACTTTCGCGCCCATCTTTTTCAATATTTTAAGTATCCCGGCTCTCGTAGGATTAATGGAAACATTCTTTACTTTTATACTGGACCCCTTAAGAATGATCGCTGCCGCAATAAAAAAGCTCGCGCTCGATATATCACCGGGTATTTCAAAAGACCTTGCCAACAGCTCCTTGCCTCCGCTTATAGACACGCTCCTACTGTTAAAACTGATATCGGCGCCGAAATACTTTAGCATCCTTTCGGTATGATCCCGTGATTTGAACTTTTCTATAACCCTCGTCGTGCCTTTCGCATAAAGCCCCGCGAAGAGAATCGCGCTCTTTATCTGCGCGCTGGGCACCGGCGTCTTGTAGATTATGGGCTTAACAATCCCGCCCTCTATGCGGATAGGAGGGTAATCACCTTTACGCGCGCTTATATCAACGCCCATCCTGGACAACGGCTCAACTATCCTTTTCATCGGCCTTCTTTGCAGGCCCTCATCACCGGTTAACGTTGTCTCAAAATTCTGGCCAGCCAATATACCGGCAAGAACTCTCATGGTGGTACCTGAATTTCCTACGTTTATTGCGTTGCTCGGCCTGGACAATCCCTTTAAGCCTTTGCCTTCTATTACCGTGGTATTGCCTTCACTGCTTATCCCTACCCCCATCGCTTTAAAGGCATTTATAGTATAATTACAGTCGTCGGATTCGGCCATGCCCTTTACGGTGGTTATGCCGCGCGCGATAGAGCCGATCATGACAGCTCTGTGAGAAATCGACTTATCTCCAGGAACAGTTATCTGGCCCAAAACTTTCTTAGCTGGTTTTATTTTTATTTCCATACCCTATTGACCCTATGCTACTAAGATCCTACAACCTTTCCATTATACTACAGTTCACCGGTTTTTATAACATCCGCCATCTCCCTGGGCGGCTCTTGGGAAAATTCCATAAACTTCTTAGTGATAGGATGAGTAAAACCTATCTTCGCGGCATGAAGCATTGGAAACTTGAATTTTCCCTTGCTTCCATATTTTTCATCGCCAAGTATCGGATGCCCTATGTAAGATAAGTGCACCCTTATCTGATGAGTCCTGCCTGTGCCCAGAACACATTCTAAAATGGTAAAATCCCCGAACCTCTTTATCACCTTATAGTGTGTCGTAGCGGACTTGCTTCTCTCATCATCAAATTTCACAGCCATCTTCTTTCTGTCCCGCACGCTTCTTCCTATAGGAAGTTCTATCGTTCCATGATCAAGCTCTACATTTCCCCTTACTATCGCGATATAAACTCTTTTGGTGGTCTTGTTCTTAAACTGTTTCGACAGCTTCCTGTGGACTTCGTCTGTCTTCGCCACAACCAGGAGGCCGGACGTCCCCTTATCGAGCCTATGCACGATACCCGGCTTGTGCACGCCACCTATGCCCGACAGGTCGCGGCAGCGTCCTAAAAGCGCGTTAACTAAAGTTCCTGTGTAATTTCCGGGAGCGGGATGCGTCACCATGCCCTGGGGCTTATTTACAACCAGAAGATATTTATCTTCATATACGATATCGAGAGGTATCTTTTCGGCTTTTATCACGGACTCTACCGGGGCGGGCACGATTATCTCCACGCGTTCGCCTGTGTCTATTATGTGGTGGCCTTTTGGAACACCGCCGTTTAACAGCACCTTTCCTTCTTTTAATAATTTCTGCAGGTAGGAACGCGAGAATTCTTCGGAAAATTCTTCAGCTAAGAATTTATCCAGCCGCTTACCTTTGTGCGCCGCGTCTACGCGGATCTTGAGGAGTTTTTCTTCCATAACGAGAACCTTACTATTAGTATAATTGCGCAAACCGGTAATATCATAATACTTATGACCTGGGCTATCGTAAGGCCGATAAATATTTTGGGATTATCCCCTCTTAAAAATTCGATCAAAAATCTCGATAAGGAATAAAGCATCGCGTATCCTAAAAATATCTCTCCTTTGAAATGGCGCGACTTCTGCCATCTCCTCAAGACCAGGAATACTATAAGCATAGTAATCGATTCATAAATTTGAGCCGGATGCCTTAATATAGGTTCCTGGGGAAAGATCACGCCAAGCGGATAATCTTTGTGCGCGGGAATCCCATAACAACAGCCGTTTAGAAAACAGCCTATCCTTCCTATGGATTGCGCCAGCGCCATAAAAGGCGCCAATAGGTCCGCGCCGTCCCAGAAATTTATATTATTCTTTTTTACGAATACTATCCCGACTAAGATACCTATCAAAAAACCTCCATACCAGACAAGCCCGCCTTTTGTAAGATTTATTATCTCGATCGGATTCGCTATATAATATCTAAAATTCATCAGCACAAAAAATAGTCTCGCGCCTATAAGACCGCCGATCAGTATCACGATACCAAAGTCTACTATTTTGTCCTTGTCGATATTGAAGCGCGGCGCCTCTCTATATGAAAGCAGTATCGCCACCGCAAAGGCCAACGCGACCATCAGGCCGTATGAGTAAATATACAGTGGTCCTATCTTCGCTAATACAGGGTGCATAAAATTTAAGCCCTCGGGTGAGCCTTATCGTAAACCGTTTTAAGCCTATCCATTGTTACGTGTGTATATATCTGGGTCGTGGAAAGATTCATGTGGCCCAGCAGCTCCTGAACGCTTCTTAAGTCAGCGCCTCTATCCAATAGATGCGTAGCGAACGAATGGCGAAATGAATGCGGCGATATCTTCTCTTCTATCGAGCAGGCGTGTATATATTTGTCCAGCATCCTTCGCACGCTTCTATCCGTAAGCCTGCCGCCGCGGTTATTTAAAAATATCGTGTCTTTATCCTTGTCCTTTTTGCTCTTCTTATCATTATATCTTCTTATAGAACCCAGCGCTTCGTCGCCGATAGGCACCACTCTCTCTTTTGAGCCCTTGCCGAATACTTTTATTACACCGCTTATAAAATCTACGTCGCCCGAATCAAGGCCCACCAGCTCGCTTACTCGTATGCCCGTTGAATATAATGTCTCCAAAATGGCTCTGTCTCTTAAGCCGGGCAATGTGCTCGTATCAGGCTTGAGAATAACTTTTGTAATCTTGTCTACATCGAGAAACTTAGGAAGTTTTTTATCTAATTTCGGAGAGCTTATAGACGTTATAGGATTTGATTTTATATATCCTTCCCTGTAGAGAAACCTGAAAAGACTGCGTAAGCTGGCAAGTTTGCGGGCGATAGTTCTCTTGGCGTAATTTTTGGCCCGCATCTCTGCCAAAAATCTTCTTAACGCGAGGTGGTCTGTCTGGGCGATGTCCTTATCGGCCAAAAAATCGGCAAACGAGTCAAGGTCTATCGTGTAATTCTTTATTGTATGTTCGGATGCATTCTTCTCGACTTTTAAATAATTTATAAATTTGTCGATAAACCTTTGCATCAGACCTCTTCTACCGCTTCTTCTTTTGTCTCTTCCTTGCCGGGCAGCTTCCTTGCCGTATACCTGCAGGTAGGAAATTTTGTGCAGCCGTAGAATATACCCCGCGTTGAGCGCCTCTCAACAAGTTCCCCTTCGCAACCGGGCGAAGGACATTTTACGCCGCTGGTTATCGACCTGGCGTGCTTGCATCTTGGATAGTCCGAACAGCTTAAAAACTTTCCGCGGCGGCCCCACTTTATTACCATAGGCTTGCCGCAGAGAGTGCATACTTCATTGGTCGGAATAACCTCTTTCTTCACATCCTGCATCGCCACCTTGGCCTTATCCACGGTATGCATGAACGGAGAGTAGAAACTCTTTAAAAGTATCTTCCAGTCAATTTCGCCTTCCTCTATACCGTCAAGCTCGTCTTCCATCTTCGCGGTAAACTCCACATCGAGAACTTTTGGGAAATGCTCCATTAAAAGCCTCGTAACTATGGTTCCGAGTTCTGTCGGTTTTAGATAACCCGATTCGCGCCTTACATAATCGCGCATTACTATCGTCTGCATTGTCGGCGCGTATGTGGACGGCCTGCCGATACCCAGCTCTTCAAGGGCCTTTACCAAAGAACCGTCCGAATATCTTGGCGGCGGTTTGGTAAAATGCTGGCTTGGTATAAGCTCCAATAGATCAAGCGGTTCATCTACGGAAAGAAGAGGCATCTTGCCTTCAATCTTTTTTTCCTCTTCCTTTTCCGCGTCGATATCGTAAAGGACCATATATCCGTCAAAGGCAACCTTCGTAGTAGTCGTCCTGAATAGATATTCCCCTGCTTTTATATCCGCGGATGTCTGGGCGAGAATAGCCTCTGTCATCTGGCTTGAAATAAACCGGTTCCATATCAATGTGTATAATTTTAGCTGATCAGGCGTCAGATAATCTTTGATATCATTCGGCTCTCTTAGGGGGAGTGTCGGCCGTGTCGCTTCATGCGCCTCCTGGGCGCTCTTCTTGGATTTGTATACGTTGGGTATGTCAGGATAATATTTTTTGCCGTATTTTTCCAGCACATATTTCTTCGCGTCTTCCTGCGCTTCTTTCGATATCTTTACGGAGTCGGTCCTCATATAAGTGATAAGACCGATGCTGCCCTCGTCGCCTATCTCGACGCCTTCATAAAGCGTCTGCGCTACATGCATAGTCTTTACGCTGGAGAACCTTAATTTATTGAACGCTTCCTGCTGTAGCTTGCTTGTAGTAAACGGAGGATAAGGCTTCTTCCTCTTCTTTGTCTCGCGGATATCACTTACTACGTAATGCTCTTTTTTAAGAATCGCCAGAACTTCTTCGGACTGCGCGTGCTTTTTAACATCTATTGGCTCGCCCTGATACTTTTCAAGCTTCGCTCTGAATTTTTCTTTCGGCGTGTCGCCTTTTCTCTTCAACTCGGCTTCTATATGCCAATACTCCTCGGGTTTAAATTTATTTATCTCATCCTCGCGTTCCACTATTATCCGCACAGCGACTGACTGAACACGGCCCGCGCTTAAGCCCCTGGAGACCTTTTTCCATAATAGCGGGCTTAATGTATATCCTACGAGCCTATCCAAAATCCTTCGCGCCTGTTGGGCGTTAACAAGGTTCATGTCTATGTCGCGCGGATGCTTGAAGGCGTTGGTTACGGCTTCTTTTGTAATTTCATCGAATGTTACGCGGTAGAATTTGGGCTTAACTTCATCTTTGGACTTGGATTTAGACTTGGCCTTCTTATCTTCGGAAAGGACGTTCCTTAAGTGCCAGCTTATAGCCTCACCTTCTCTATCAGGGTCCTGCGCGAGATATACGGCTTCTTTGGACTTGGTGGCTTTTTTCAGTACGGCAAGGTGTTTTCTTCTCTCTTGAATGACTATGTATTCCGGCTCGAAATTATTCTCTACATCGACACCGATCTTACTCTTGGGCAGGTCTATTATGTGACCCATGCTCGCCTCTACCGTATAATCGGGACCCAGAAACTTTTTTATCGTCTTTGACTTTGCGGGAGATTCTACTATTACAAGCTTTTTAGACATTGGCCGCCCTCACAAATTGTTTACCCGGTAACTGCTTAATAAGCCTCTTCATCTCCAGGCCGAGCACAACCTTTGATATTATATTCAAAGGCACTTTTGACTCTTTGACTAAATCGTCTATATACAACGGCTCATCGTTCAGTATCTTATAAACTTTTCTCTCATCATCCGTAAGAGAATTATAGATATAGGATTTTGTCTTCTTGGCTATCCTGTCATCCATAAGCTCTTTATCTTTACCGGTCACAGGCTCAATATCATGAAGCTGCAGCTCTTCAAATATATCATCCACCGACTGGATAAGTTTGGCGCCATCCTTTATCAGGTCATGAGTGCCGGCCGATGTAGCCGACGATATCTTTCCGGGCACCGCGAATACTTCGCGCCCCTGTTCAAGCGCTAAGCCTGCGGTTATCAACGCTCCGGAATTGCGCGCCGCCTCAACAACGACCAGGCCTAAAGACAGGCCGCTTATGATCCTGTTGCGTATCGGAAAGTTCCTTGGCAGCGGCGTCATGTCGTCTTCGAATTCTGTTATAACCGCGCCGAACTCGGCTATCTGGTCATACAATTTTTTGTTTTCAGGCGGATATATATGACCATGCCCGCTTCCCATAACCGCTATGGTCCTGCCTTTAGCCTTCAGGGCTCCTTTATGGGCCGCCGAATCTATCCCGCGCGCCATACCGCTAACCACTGTAATACCGTGCGACGCAATATCAAAGGCTATTTTTTCAGCCATTTCTAAGCCGTATATCGTGGCGCGGCGTGATCCTACTATCGCTATGGCGTTCGAATCATCTTTTTTTAAAGAACCGTTTACATAGAGCTGCGCGGGAGGCCTGTGAATATTTTTTAAATTTTCCGGATATTCAACGTCGTTTATCGAGATATTTATAATCACTTTGCCAAAATTTCCGCTATCTGGATAGCGTTCAATGCCGCGCCCTTGCGAATATTATCGCTGACGACCCACATAGAGATGCCGTTTTTAATCGACTCATCCTGGCGTATCCTGCCCACAAAAGTATCATCCTTACCTTCCGCGTAAATAGGCATAGGATAAGATTTATTCTTAGGGTCATCGACCACAGATACACCGGGTGATTTTGACAGGATCTTTCTTACCTCATCGGCCGTGATATGCTTCTCGGTCTCTATATTTACGCTCTCCGAATGCGCGTAGAAGACAGGCACTCTTACACATGTGGCATTGACTTGTATTGAATCGTCTTCCATTATCTTCTTGGTCTCGTTGACCATCTTTATCTCTTCTTTTGTGTATCCATTATCGAGAAAGACGTCTATCTGAGGTATTAAATTGAACGCTATAGGATGCGAAAATTCTACGGGTTTTATTTTTTTGCCATCAAGGAAATCTTTCGTCTGGTCGCGAAGCTCCTGTATCTTCTTCTGGCCCGCCCCTGAGACAGACTGGTAAGTCGTTACGACTATCCTCTTTATCTTCGCTATCTTGTGTATTGGATACAAAGCTACCACCATCTGTATGGTGGAACAATTGGGATTAGCTATTATTCCTTTATGCTCTTTTATACGGTGCGCGTTAACTTCCGGAACCACCAAAGGCACATCTTTATCCATCCTGTACGCGCTTGTATTATCGACGCATACCGCGCCCGCTTTTACAGCGCTGGGCAAAAATTCCAAGCTCCTGGAAGCCCCGGCGCTCGATAGCACTATATCTATATCTTTAAATGAATCGTGGCCAAGCACCTCAACAGGATATAGCTTGCCGTTAAATTTTAATTTCTTACCCTTTGAACGATCCGAGGCAAGAAGGCGCAAATTTTTTATCGGAAACTTCCGCTGCTGGAGTATATCCAAAAAACAGCTTCCGACCACTCCGGTCGCGCCCATTACCGCTACATTATAAAGCTTTCCCATCTTCTCTTCCTCTTACAAAAACTTTACCACAAGGTCGCCGACTTCCTGAGTCGAATAACCCATCTTGCCAGCCGCGAGGCTTTTTAATTCCGTCCTGGTTATTTTTATTACGGAATCCTCAATGGCTTTAGCCGCCTCGGTCTGGCCGACATTCTCCAGAAGCATAGCAAGCGCGCATATAGCCGCGAGAGGATTTATAACATTTTTGCCTGTATACTTAGGCGCCGAACCGCCTATAGGCTCAAACATCGAAACGCCTTTTGGGTTGACATTGCCGCCCGCCGCTATACCCATGCCGCCCTGTATCATAGCGCCCAGGTCAGTAATGATATCCCCGAACATATTGTCAGTGACTATACAATCAAACCACTCCGGATTCTTCACAAACCACATGGTAGTCGCGTCAACATGAGCATAATCTGTCTGTATATCAGGGTATTCTTCTTTAACCTCGTTGAAAGTCCTCTGCCAAAGGTCCCAGGCATACGTAAGAACGTTCGTCTTACCGCATAACGTCAATTTTTTCCTCTTGTTACGCTTTCTGCAATAGTCGAAGGCATAGCGTACGCATCTCTCAACGCCTTTCCTGGTATTGTGCGATATCTGTATCGCGACTTCATTCTTTGTGCCCTTCTTTATAAATTTGCCAAGACCTTTATAAAGGCCTTCGGAGTTTTCTCTTATGACAACAAAATCTATATCCTCCGGTTTTTTGTCCTTTATGGGACAAAAGTCGGGGTTATATAATTTTATCGGCCTTAAATTTATATACTGATCAAGACCAAATCTTAATTTCAGCAGAAGCCCCTGTTCCAATATGCCGGGTTTAACATCAGGATGGCCTATGGCCCCCAAATATATAGCGTCAAACTTTTTTAAATCTCTGATCTCTTTGTCGGAAATGATCTTGCCTGTCTTAAGATACCTCTCGCCGCCATAGCTAAACATCGTATTGGCGTATTTGAATCCGAATTTCTTCGACGCGGCCTCCAGGACTTTCAAGCCTTCCCTTATAACCTCTGGCCCTGTCCCGTCTCCGCCTATTACCGCAATTTTATAAGATCTATTACCCATCGCTTCTATCCCAACCTCCTCTACTTTGCTTTTTTTATCTGTTCTATAAGTCCGCCCGCCTTTATTATCTTCTGCATAAAGGGCGGATACTTTTCAAACTTGTAATTCTCTTTTCTCGTTAAATTCCTTATTACGCCTTTCACGGTATCGACCGCAACGGTGTCGCCGGCCTTTATCTTCTTCGATGCCTCTTCGCACTCGACTATCGGAAGACCAATATTGATGCTGTTCCTAAAAAATATCCTGGCAAAGTTTTGGGCAATAACACATGCCACACCGGCGGCCTTTATCGCCACGGGAGCGTGCTCTCTTGAAGAGCCGCAACCGAAATTCTTGCCCGCGACTATAATGTCGCTCGGCTTTACTTTGCCGGCGAAGTCCTTATCTATATGCTCCATGCAATGGCTGGCAAGTTCCTTTTTATCTGTCGTGTTTAAATATTTAGCCGCTATTATATCATCGGTATTTACGTCCTCGCCGAATTTAAACACTCTTCCCTTGTATGCCATTTTATAATACCTCTTCCGGATGAGCGATCCGCCCCTTAATCGCGCTGGCGGCCGCAACAGCAGGATTAGAAAGGAACACCTGGCTCGTCGGGTCTCCCATCCTGCCGATAAAATTCCTGTTTGTCGTGGATATCGCCTTCTCGCCCGCAGCAAGAATCCCGACATGCCCGCCAAGACATGGCCCGCATGTGGGAGTCGAAAACACTCCGCCCGACTCAATAAATATCTTTGCCAGGCCTTCCCTGACAGCCTCCAAATATACGTGCTGGCTTCCCGGTATTACTATAAGCCTTATATTCGATTTTGCCTTCTTGCCGCGCAATATCTTTGCGGCGATCCTTAAATCGGAGATCCGGCCATTTGTGCACGAACCTATGACTACCTGATCTATGCCCACATCTTTTAACGCGCTTACCGGCTTTACGTTGCTTGGCAAGTTCGGGCAGGCCACTAAAGGCTCGAGTTTGCGCGCATCATATTCATATACGGTGGAATATTTGGCGTCAGGGTCACTGGAATAAAATCTACCCACGGTTTGCCTGGATATGCCATGTTTCTTACCGAGCGCGATGGAATTCTTAACAAATTTTTTAGTTATTTTATCGGGGGCTATTATACCGTTCTTGCCGCCCGCTTCTATCGCCATGTTGCACATCGACAGCCTGTCGTCCATGGGTAACTCTTCTATCACAGGCCCGCAGAACTCCATCGACTTATATAACGCGCCATCGACGCCTATCTTGCCTATAATGTGCAATATCAGATCCTTGCCGCCCACCCACTTGCTCAGCCTGCCTGAAAATACAAATTTTATCGATTCCGGAACTTTAAACCAGCACTCGCCCGTAGCAAACGCCGCCGCGAGATCCGTAGAGCCAATACCTGTAGAAAAAGCGCCAAGCGCGCCGTAAGTGCATGTATGGGAATCGGCTCCTATTACAAGGTCGCCCGGCAGAACAAGCCCCATCTCGGGAAGCAACACATGCTCTATGCCCATCTTCCCTATTTCAAAATAATTTTTTATCCCGTATTTTTTAGCAAAATTGGCCATGACCTTGCACTGGTTGGCGCTCTTCATATCTTTGGCGGGAGCAAAATGGTCCGGCACTAAAGCTATTCTCTTTTTGTCAAATACTTCCTTATACCCAAGGCGCTGGAACTCTTCTATGGCCAGAGGCGCCGTTATATCGTTACCGAGACAAAAATCTATCTTGGCTTTTATAAACTCTCCCGGATGGATATCTTTCGCCTTTGTATGCTTTAATAGAATCTTTTCAGTTATTGTATAACCCATTTTTTATAGTTCCTTTGCCATCGCTATTTCTTTGCAGCCCGGAAAGTACATGCACCTTATGCACTCGCTCCATATCTTATGGGGCAATTCTTTTTTGTCGACTATGCTGAATCCGAATTTTTCAAAAAATTCAGGAATGTATGTGAGGGCAAATACCTTGCGCACCTTAAGGCTTCTTGCGTCCCTAAGGCATTGGGCAAGAAGTTTCGCGCCTATGCCTTTGCCAGACTTTGAGCTTGCCACGGCAAGGCTCTTGATTTCAGCGAGATCTTCCCAGTCTATGTGAAGCGCGCAGCATCCGTATATATTATTACCCTCGCAGTAAACGAAAAAGTCCCTTATGTTCTCATAAAGCTCATTGAGAGATCTGGGGAGCATTCGTTCGCGTTTAGCGTAATAATTAACCAGCTTTTGAATCTTCTTTACGTCACTTACCGTAGCTTTTCTTATCATTGTATATGCCCTATTTTTTGGTAATAGAGTGTAACATTATAGTCTAAAAGGCGGATATTGGCAAGGGTATTTTTGTGGGCTTAATCGGAGGATTCGAAATGCTTCTTCGCTATGTCTTCTATGCTATTCCTGTACTTTAAAAATGCCCTGGCTATCTTAGGGTCAAACTGCGTCCCGGCGTGTTTCTCTACTTCATCCATAGCTTCGGCGAAGCTCATCTTGGGCTTATACGGCCTATCGCTTGTCATGGCGTCAAAAGCATCCGCCACAGACACTATCCTTGCTAAAGGCGGTATCTGGTCGCCTTTGAGCCCCTCCGGGTAGCCTTTTCCGTCATAGCGCTCCTGATGGTACAGCACCGCGGACTTGACTCCCTCAAGAAACTTTATGCCTTCTATTATTTTGGCGCCTCTTTCGGAATGTTTCTTTATCTCCTCCATATCACCGGCATCCAGCTTTATCTTCTTGTTAAGAAGTTCTGTTTCGATATAAATTTTGCCTACATCGTGGAGAAAACAGGCGTATTTCAATTCAATCATTTCGTCCTTACTAAGGCCGAGCTCTTTCGCTATCAACAGAGCGTATTTTACAACTCTACTAAGATGCTCTTTAGTGTAGGGGTCTCTCATCTCGATAGCGTTTGTAAGCGCGACCACAGACTCCAGATGCGCCCTCTTTTCGCGCACTATAGAAAGCTTCAATTCATCTATCTTCTCTCCGATGGATACCCTTAACTTCTCGAAAGTATCGGCCAGATGGCCAACTTCATCATCACTTTTTACATCTATAGGAGTGTAGTAATTTTCATTCTCAAGTTCATGCGCGGCCTTATCAAGTTTTTGTATGGCCGATACCAGCGCGGTCACAAGTTTATATCCCATCAAAGCGGTTATTAAAAAACCTGCCAGGCAGATGAGGACTATTATGCCCAATTCCTTCCTTAATCTTGCTATATAAGAGTCTATCTTGTAGTTTATTTCGACCAGTATCTTGTCCCGGACAGAATAGACGGAAGGAACGGGCGCGTACGCAGATATCCAGGTCCCGTCCTTATCGCGATAAACGCCTGTCGATTGCGCGAAGTTTTCCGAAAGCGCTTTTTTAGATTCCGGCCTTAGATTATAAACGGCATTCGCCAATAATATATTTTCAGTCGTAAGTATTAGGTTTAATTCCTGGTTGTCGGCAACGTATACATTTATAGGACTGTCTATTTTATTCATCTTCTTGATATTTGTAAGGAGATCTTTATATTTTATATACGCGGCTATAGCGTCATTTAAACGATCCGGCGCCGACGGCTGCGCGGCCTCGCCCATCTTTTCATAAATATGGGAAAAAGTTACGGAACTTGTCGACATATACCGCTCTTTTATCTTGTCTGAATAAAGGCGGATCAGTAAAATGTCTTCTGGTTTTATGAAGCTCGCGGTTGTGGCCGCGATACCCTTTACCGAATCGGACAACATTGAGTTAAGACGGGTTTTGCTGAAGGTAAATGAAAGATAGCCCAGTATGGCGGTGATGATAAAAACGGAAAGAAGGACTATGCTCAAGATCTCTGTCTTTATGCTTTTTTTATAAGCCTTATTTTCCATTACTTTTTTATGGTATCATAAAAAGCCGATGATAACAAGGTCTTAGTATAGCCTTGCGATGGATCGGCATACACATCTTTTACATTGCCGGATTCTATTATCTTGCCTGCGTACATTACGGCCAGTTTATTGCACATAAATTTTACCACTCTAAGGTCATGGCTTATGAACAGATATGTGATATTGAATTTTTTCTGGACATCTTTAAGCAGGGTCAATATCTGAAATTGTATCGTAACATCGAGGCTCGAAACAGGCTCATCGCATACTATAAACTCAGGATTGGTTAAGACGGCACGGCCTATGGCTATCCTCTGGCGTTCTCCTCCGGAAAATTGATGCGGGTATTTCTTTAGCGCATTCTCAGGCAGCTTTATAAGATCAAGGATTCTTTCCACGCGCTGCTTAATATTGTCTGATCTCCCAACTATCAGCCCCTCTGCCAGAATATCAAATATCTTCATCTTTGGATCAAGGCTATGATACGGATCCTGAAATATAACCTGCACATTGTCTGTCCCGAGAACAATATTGCCTGAATCCGGACTTAAAATCCCCAGCATCATCTTACCCAAAGTGGTCTTGCCGCAACCGGATTCTCCCACGATACCGAACGTATCGCCCTTTTCTATCTCAAGAGAGACTCCGTCAACGGCCTTTATAACGCCGGCCCTGCCCTTAAAATATTTTTTTACATCTTCACATCTTATCATCATGATAACGCCTTTACGGAACTCAACAGTGAAATTGTATATGCATCTTTAGGATTATTTAAAACCTCTCTCACGGGCCCTACCTCAACTATTTTACCCTTATGCATTACGCCCACATCGTCACACATCCTTGATATTACGCCAAAATCATGGCTTATGAATAAAATGGAGAGATTTTCTTTATGGATTATGCCATCGAGCATATCAAGGATCTGAGCTTGCGTGGTTACGTCAAGCGCGGTGGTAGGCTCATCCAATATGACCAGCTCCGGAGAATTAACGAGCGCCATCGCTATCATGGCACGTTGCTTAGTCCCGCCGGATAGTTGGTGAGGATAGTCATTAAGCACTCTTTCGTAATCGGCTATTCGAGCTTTTTTCAAATATTCAAGCCCCCTGGCTTTAGCCTCTGCCTTACTCATACTTTTATGCGCAAGGATAGCTTCGATTATCTGCTCGCCGATCGTAAATACGGGATTAAATGAACTCGATGGCTCCTGAAAAACGAAAGAGATCTTCGCTCCCCTTATACTCTTTAACGAACCTTCGTCAGTCTTCAATAAATCTATTCCATTAAATAGAGCTTGCCCATCGACAACTTTGCCCGGAAAAGAGACTAACTTTAGGATAGACAGGGCTGTCAGCGTCTTACCCGAGCCGGATTCTCCCACAATGCCGAAGACCTTGCCCTTTTCTATATTGAAATTTACGCCATCTACCGCATTAAGTATGCCTTGCGATGTATAAAAGTAAGTTTTAAGATTCATGACTTCTAATATATTCATCTCTTCAGCCTCGGCTCCAAATGATCCCGCAGCGCCTCTCCAAGAATATTATATGACAGCACGGTAAATAATATGAATAGGCCCGGAAATACCGTAAGCCACCACGCCACACCAAGCGTAGAGCGGCCATCCATCAGTATATTCCCCCAGCTGGGAGTCGGCGGTTGCACCCCTATACCCAAAAAACTTAAAGCTGATTCGATAAGTATAGCGCCGCCCACACCGAGCGTCGCGCTGACTAAGACAGGCCCTATGGCATTGGGAATAAGATGTTTGAATATTATCCATGTATCATTCGCGCCCATAACTTTCGCGGCAGAAACAAAATCTCTTTCTTTCAGCGTTAATACCTGCGCCCGGACAAGCCGCGCTACGCCCATCCAACCAGTCGCGCCTATGATGACCATTATGTTAAATATGGACGGCTCAAGTAAGGCTATTACGGCAAGTATTAGAAATATTGTCGGGAAACAGAGCATGAGGTCCACAAGTCTCATCAGTATATTATCCAGCTTCCCTCCGTAATAACCGGCTACCGCTCCAAAGACCATACCTATCAGCACGGCGATGCCGACCGCTACAAAGCCTATAGATAATGATATTCTCGAGCCATAAACAATCCGCGAAAATATATCGCGACCGAGCCGGTCGGTTCCGAATATATGCTCTTTAGACGGAGCAGTAAGGACCGATTTAGAATCTACCACTGTCGGGCTATGATTAGCTATGAATGGCGCAAACAAGGCTGAAACAACCATTAACAGAATGAATGCCGCCGCGACAACCGCCAGTTTATTATTTATAAAGTCTCTCATACAAGCTTTCTTCCGGAGGAGCTTTTATCCTTGGGTCTGCGTAAGAATACGCGACATCAGCCAGAAAATTTCCTAATAATGTCAGGATAGCGCCTATCGAAAGCACGCCCATTATCACAGGGTAATCCCTTGCCATGACAGATTCATAAAAAAGTCTGCCCATACCCGGGATCGCGAATATAGATTCAAATATTACGCTGCCGCCTATAAGGCCCGGGACGGAAAGCCCGAGTATCGTTATTATAGGTAAGAGCGCGTTCTTCAAAGCGTGTTTATATATTACGGTTTTCTCGCTAAGCCCTTTGGCTCTGGCGGTCCTTATATAGTCTTGCCCCATTATTCCTATCATCTCTGTGCGCATATACCGCGAGATTGCGGCAAGGCCACCAAATGCCGATATCGCAACAGGCAGCGCAAGATGTCTCGCTACATCCAATATCCTGCCAAGCAGACTGAAGTTCTCAAAATCCAGGGACACTATGCCAGATACAGGCAGCCATGCTAAACTTATGCAGAATAAGTTCATCGCAAGAAGAGCCAGCCAAAATTCGGGCGCGGAAAATCCTATAAATACGAATATGGTGGAGAGCTTATCGGACAACTTCCCTCTTCTTACGGCGGATAGAACACCTAATGGAACACCTATAGCTAAAGTCAGTGTAATCGCTGAAAAATTTATAAGCAGCGTTACCGGAATGCGCTCGGCGATCTTCTCGGATACGGGCCTATCATCCAGATATGAGCGGCCGAAGTCGAACGTCACGAACCGCTTGAGCCAATCAAAATATTGCACATGCAGCGGCTTGTCGAGCCCATAAAGCTTCTCGAGCCTCAAGCGCGCCTCATACGACACCTTCGGATTCATACTCGTCTCGATATCCGTCGGCTTTCCCGGCGCAAGATGTATCACGAAGAACGAGATCAGCGTAATCCCAATCAGCGTCGGAATCAATCCCAAAAGTTTCCGAATTACATGTTTCAGCATACTTCCCTTATGATATAAAACTTTCCTGTCTCTCTAATATATTGATAGCGGGTCCTGCGGAACCTTTGTGTCCGCCTACATGCTGATGTGAAAATTTACCGCTATCTGTATCTTTGTTCACTTTTCGGCACGTACCACTCGATGAAATTGTAGCCGATACCGATGGGTGATGATTCTACATTTTTGAAACGTGAATTGACAATCGGTAATGTATCGGATGAAAATAAAAATAAGTACGGCTGATCCTCATATATGAGCCTGTGTATCTCGTGATAAATCTCGGCACGCTTTGCCTGATTAAACGTGCGTCTGCCCTCTTCCAATAATTTATCGACCCGCTCATTCTTGTACCCGATAAAATTGAACTCGCCCTCGCGCGTCTTTGACGAGTGCCATATGTCGTAGCAATCGGGATCCTGCGAGAGGAACCATCCCATGAGCACCGCCTCAAACCGCTTCTTGATGATAAACTCATTTATCATGCTCGACCATTCAAGGACACGTATCTTCATTAAAATGCCGGCATCTTTAAGATACCCCTGCATAAGTTCTGCGCAGCGCAAGCGTTCGGCATTGCCCTGATTTACCAGGACCGTGAATTCGAATATATTTCCGTCTTTTTCCACTAATCCATCGCCATCCGAATCTACCCATCCCGCTTCTTTCAAAAGTACCCTTGCCCGCGCGGGATCGTATTCGGGAGATTTAACATCCCTATTATAGGCCCATGCATCGGGTATAAACGGCCCTGTTATCACTCTCGCGAGCCCAAAATATATGGTATCGATCATCTCTTTTTTGTTCACAGCGTAATTTATCGCTCTCCTGACTCTTATATCCTGAAATTTTGGCTCGGAGAGATTATATCCCATATAGGTAAACCCAAAACTGGGATACTTAAATTTATTATAGTGGTCTTTGAAAAAATTATTATCTGTCTGGCGTATATATTGAAGCGGCGTAAGATGCGACATGTCGACTCCTTGAGTTTGCAGCTCCAGAAATGTTGTCGCCTCATCAGGAATTATGCGCACTATATATCTATCTATGTAAGGCCGACCCTCAAAATAGCTGTGATTTGATACTAATTCTATCTTCTCACCCGTTTTCCAGATCTTAAATTTATACGGGCCCGTACCTATGGGCGCGCGGGAAAATTTTGTTTTATTGAGGTCTTCCTTTTCCAGAATATGTTTGGGCATTATCCACATGCCCCAGCTCGAAAGGGCCGGAGCGAACGGCTCTTTATATTCAATCTTTATTGTGTGATCATCTATAACAACAAAATCCTTTATCCGCTCAAAATCTCCGCTGTAAGGGGTTTTTACCGAAGGGTCGATAAGTTTTTTATACGTAAACTCTACATCGCGCGCGGTAAATGGAGCACCATCGTGCCAAAAGACGCCTTTTTTCAGATAAAATATTATTATTTTGCCTTCGTCCTCTATATCCCATTTCTCGGCAAGACTACCGACAATATTCACATTTTTATCATATTTTACCAGGCCGTTAAATACCTTGCCGCATATGTCGCTTGAGGTTGAGTCGGAGGCGAGAATAGGCACGAGAGTACGCGCGTCACCGCTGGATGCGACGATTATCGCGTCACCGTACGCCGTACCGTTATCCGCACCGGGAGGGTAATTTTCCCCTCCCGGTGCGGAATGGGTTAAGAGTAAAAAAAATACCGCTGCGGTTAACAGCGGTATTTTTCTATAAATAGGCATAGGCCTTCTTTTTTAATAATCCATCAGCGGCGAATCATCTGCAAGCGGTTGAGGATAAGACCCGCTCGTCGTGGCAGGCGGCATTAATCCTCCGCCTTTAGCTACCAATGACCTGCCCCTATGGCTCGTCATTACACCTAAAAGCAGGCATACCAGTATGTAGAGCACCGCGGAAACAGCTGTCGCTCGCTTTAAAAACACCGATGACTTCGTTCCGAGTATCGTCTGCGTCTGGCTTCCGCCAAAAGACTCGCTCAATCCTCCGCCGCGGCCTGCCTGCAGCAGTATTACGGCTATAAGAATAAGCGAAACTATTATATGTACCGTGATAATCAACCCGTAGAGCATCTTTCTACCTCTCTGTTATAAGCAATTTTTCACTAACTGAATGAACGAATCGGCTTTTAGGCTTGCTCCACCTACAAGCGCGCCGTCAACATCTTCCTGCGATATCAACTCTTTTATATTATCCGGCTTTACGCTGCCGCCATACTGTATCCTCACGGCCTTCGCCACCTCTTCTCCAAAGATCTCTTTCAATAACTTTCTTATATATTGATGGACTTCCTGCGCCTGCTCTTTAGTGGCATTCACACCAGTGCCTATAGCCCATACAGGCTCATAAGCGATTACGGTCTTTAGCATTTCATCTTTGGTAAGGCCTGTGAGAGAATTAGCTACGTGGTCTTTTATAACATCGAATGTCTTGCCGCTCTTTCTTTCTTCAAGCTTCTCTCCCACGCAAACTATCGGTTTCAACCCTTCTTTTAAAAGAGCTTTTGCCTTTTTATTTACTGTCTCGTTCGTCTCGCCGAAGAATTGCCTGCGTTCCGAGTGGCCTATAATAACATATTCACAGCCCACATCTTTAAGCATCGGCGCCGAAACCTCACCCGTGAAAGCGCCTTCCCTTTCCCAGTAGCAATCCTGGGCGCCCAGTTTTATATTTGTATCCATCAGGACTTCCCTGACGTCGCTTAACGAAGTATAAGGCGGGCATACAACCATCTCCACCTCTTCTATATCATAGACAGAGCGTTTTATAGAATTGGCAAGATCTATCGACTCGCCTATATTCTTATTCATCTTCCAGTTGCCTGCTATTATTATCTTTCTCATATTACCTGCCTGACTGCCCGTCCTGTAATGCGTCTATTCCCGGCAGGCCGCGCCCTTCAAGATACTCCAATGAAGCTCCGCCGCCCGTGGAAATATGCGTCATCTTATCTTCAACTTTGAATTTTGACATAGCGGCCGCTGTGTCTCCTCCGCCTATAACCGTTGTCGCGCCTTTTAGGCCGGCAAGGAATTTCGCTATCTCTTCCGTGCCTTTGGCAAACTTATCCATCTCAAATACGCCCATAGGGCCGTTCCAAACAATGGTCTTCGCGTTCTTCAGGGTATCCTCAAACAATTTGATAGTCTTAGGGCCTATGTCCAGGCCCATCCACCCATCCGGGATATCCTCACCAACCAACTTGGTGTTGGCATTGGCGTCGAACTTGTCCGCGATAATATTGTCTATGGGAAGAAGGATGGGTATATTCTTCTTCACGGCCTTGCCTAAAGCAACTTTTGCTGTCTCGAAACCGTCTTTATCGAGTTTCGAGGTGCCTATAGTCTTGCCTTTGGCCTTCAGAAATGTATAAGCCATACCGCCGCCTATTATAAGCGCGTCTACTTTATTCAGAAGATTGTCTATAACCTTTATCTTGTCCTTAACTTTCGCGCCACCCAATATAGCAACAAACGGCCTTTTCGGATTATCTACCGCGCCGCCCAAATATTCTATCTCTTTTCCAAGCAGAAATCCGGCAACGGAAGGCAGATACTTTGTCACGCCTTCCGTAGACGCGTGCGCTCTGTGAGCCGTGCCAAAAGCATCGTTCACAAATATATCACCCATGCTCGCTAATTCTTTGGCAAACGCGGGATCGTCCTTCTCTTCCTCGGCATGAAACCTCAAGTTTTCCAGAAGAACCACATCGCCTGTCTTCATTGCGCCGACAGCCTTTTTGGCCGCATCGCCTATACAGTCGTCGGTCTTTACTATCCTTTTACCAAAAAGCTCTTCAAGCCTTTTGGCGACAGGCGTAAGGCGCATGGAATCGACTACCGAGCCCTCCGGCCTTCCGAGGTGACTCATCAGAACCACCTTGGCGCCTTTCTCAAGAGCATATTTTATTGTCGGTAAGACCGCGCGTATCCTTATATCATCGGTTATATTTAACTTATCATCGAGAGGGACATTAAAATCCACCCTCATCAATACACGCTTACCTTTCAAGTCTACGTCTTTGATAGTCTTCTTCGCCATTTATCCTACAGCCCCTTCTTTATCATGTACTCGATTAAATCAACCACTCTCGATGAGTAGCCCCACTCGTTATCGTACCACGCGACGACTTTCGCGAAATTACCGCCTATAACCTTGGTAAGCTTCGAATCAACTGTTGACGATGCGGGATAGTGGTTAAAATCTACTGATACGACATCTTCATCTGTATAATCAAGCACGCCTTTCATCTTGCCGTCAGCATAAGACTTTAACATTTTGTTAATATCTTCCGCGGTTGCCTCTTTCTTTAAGACACACGTTAAGTCTACTACGGAAACGTTCGCTATCGGCACTCTTACCGCATACCCGTCCAATTTGCCTTTTAATTCAGGGATTACAAGGCCTATAGCCTTTGCGGCTCCGGTTGAAGTCGGTATCATGGATACCGCCGCGGCTCTGGCGCGCCTCATATCAGAGTGAGGCAGATCCTGCACGCGCTGATCGTTTGTATAAGCATGTATGGTCGTCATCAAGCCTTTTTCGATACCCCAGTTGTCATTCAAAACTTTTGCCACAGGCCCAAGACAGTTGGTTGTACATGACGCGTTGGATATAACAACGTCTTTCTTCGGGTCGTATTTATCTTCATTTACGCCCATAACTATAGTAATGTCCTCGCCTTCGGCCGGGGCAGAGATAATAACTTTCTTCGCACCGCCTTTTGCGACATGGTTTATAGCTCCCTTTACCTCTTTACCCTTTTTGTTTACACCGTCATTCTTCACTGTGAAAAGCCCGGTTGACTCAACTACTATTTCAACGCCAAGCTGCTTCCAGGGTAATTCCGCGGGATCTTTTTTTGCCAACACCTTTATCTCTTTGCCATTAACGATTATCGAATCCGTCCCCGCTTTTACATTACCACCCGGAAAACGGCCGTGCACAGAATCATATTTTAATAGATGCGCCAGACTCTTCGCATCTGTGATATCGTTCACAGCTACAAGCTCTATATTCTTAGAGTTCCTCTCTAATATAGCTCTCCCAACCATCCTTCCTATTCTTCCAAAACCGTTGATGCCTATCTTTACCGCCATTTTGTGTCTCCTCCCTCTTATCCTTCGAGCTTCACACTCAGAAGATTCTGCGCAGCTATATCAGGTGGTACAGGATTAATATAAAATCCACTTCCCCATTCAAAGCCGGCAACCTTAACAAGTTTTGGCATAATCTCTATATGCCAATGGTAGTCCTCCCTCTCGTGGCCGTTTATAGGAGAGGTGTGGACTATAAAATTATAAGCTGGGTCACCCAGGTATTTTTTTATTCTTAATAAACAATCGCGAAGCGCCTTAGCTACGCTCGGAACGGTGTCTCTATCGAGCGTCGTAAGATCGGAAGCGTGGCGTTTGGGCATTATCCATACTTCGTAAGGAAATCTCGACACATAAGGACAGAATGCGATAACTTTAGCGTCTTCGTAAATTACGCGCTCTTTCTCGTCTTGCTCTTCGCGTATCATGTCACAGAATACGCAGCGCTCTTTATAATTGTAATATGTTTTGGCGCCGTCTAATTCCTCATGGACTCTTTTTGGCACTATAGGAAGAGCTATCAGCTGGCTGTGGCAATGCTCCAAAGACGCGCCCGCTATCTTGCCGTAATTTTTGAATATGAGTAAATATTTAAATCTTTTATCGCGCCTTAAATCTATCGAACGCGATACATATGCCCATATAACCTCTTCGGCCTCCTGATATGTAAGGTCCGCCGTATCTTTAAAATGGTCGGGCGTCTCTATTATAACTTCGTGCGCGCCGATACCGTTCATCTGGTCGAATACGCCGAAACCCTGTTTATTTAATTCCCCTTCTATGCGAAGCGCCGGGAATTTATTAGACACTACTCTCAATGTCCAGTTGGGGCTATTCGGCGGCCCGTATTTCCTGTGAACCAGGATTTCCGGAGGCGTCTCATTCTCTTTACCCCAGCAGAAAGGACACGTAGCCTGCCCCTTCTTCTCATTCGACTCTATCTTAAAATCACCGACGCTTGGGATCCTGTCTAAGAAGGTCACTATCCATCTACCCGTAACAGGTTCTCGCCTTAGTTCGTTCATATTTTCGCCTCCCTGACGCTCTTACATGCGTCCTCGGGCGGAAGCGGATTGATATAAAAACCGCTGCCCCATTCGAATCCCGCGACACGTGTCAGTATAGGCAGGACCTCGAAGTGCCAATGATAATCGTAATCTATGGTATCCCAATACCTTCTCCTGCCCACATCGCGTCTAAAAGGCGCTGTGTGCAGCACAACATTGTACGGGAAATCGCCTATGACTTTTCGCAGTTTAGCGAATGTCTGGCCGACGATGTCTCCGAAATCCTCGGCCCTGTCTTTAGGCGTCTTATAAAAATCACATGAGTGCTCTTTGGGGAGAAACCACGTTTCGAACGGAAAGCGCGACGCAAAAGGCATTATGGCTATAAAATGCTTCGTCTCCATAACGACTCTCTTCTCGGCTTCGACTTCCTGCTTTATAATATCGCAGAATATGCAGCGCTCTTTATAATCGTAATATTTTTTGGCTCCTTCAAGCTCGGTCTTAACTCTCTTTAAATTTACCGGGGTGCCTATAAGCTGAAGTCTCTGATGTTTCAAATGCCCGCCGCCTGCCGCCCTGCCGTGGTTCTTAACCACAAGCACGTATTTAATACGGGGGTCTTTTTCAAGATCCTTAATTCTATCTATCATAACGCCAAAAACCTTGGCCATGTTCTCATTAGAAGGCGCCCCCTCGACTATATGATTAGGTGTTTCCACTATTATTTCGTGCGCGCCTATCGCATCCATAATATCGTACATACCATGGCCGTGACGGTTTAAATCGCCACCCGGCATCAGAAGCGGGAACTTGTACGGAATCACGCGCACATCCCAACCCGGCGTATTAGGCTTTGTTCCTTGTTTCCTCAAAGCGCATATTTCCGGCGGCGTCATGCTTTCATTGCCTTCGCAGAACGGACACTTCTCTCCCTGCGCCATCTCTTCTTTTTCAACGCCCGAACTAAATTGGTCAGGCCGTCTCGCCCTTTCTGTTGCGATTATTACCCATCTACCCACAACAGGATCACGTCTTAATTCAGGCATTACTCTCTCCTTTTAAGAAAACTAAAAAATCGCCGGGGTTAACTACTCCAAGGATATTACCGTTCTCATCCTTGACTATTATAAGTTCGCTCTTTCTCGCTTCCGCCTTCTGTAACGCCGTCTTTAACGACGTGTGAGGCCCTACCGTTATGAAGCGGCGCTGCATCACCTGCGTCACGGAGCTTTCCAGCTGCTTGCCCAACTCCGGGATCTTGAATACCACATCTTTTTTTATGCTTCTTAATTTTTCCTTTATAAATTCGTATAATTCTGTAACCGGTATGTGTTTATGGCTTATCGGTATCTGCTGTATAGGCTTCCCTTCTATAAAATTTATATGCGTCTCAAGCGCCGACTGGCCGCTATCTTCGTCTATCGTAAGCAGGTACCTTAGCGAACTGTCGGGAACCCTGTCTATCTTATCCTTTGGTATTGCCGCCAGATACGAAAGCTCGCACGCGTCGCGCTCTTCACAATCCAGGAACGCATAATTATCTTTTATATACCTTGCCAGGTCATTGTCCTGATCGCGATAAACAGTAACATATTTCTCCAAGGTATCTATAGCATCCGCTAAAAATACGCCCAGAGCCACGTCTATATTATAGAGAAGTCCGCTTGCGACTATCGCGGTATCATCCGATTGACCCGGCCCGACATGGTGGCGTATATATAGATACTTTATGTGCTTGGAGTCCCGGTATTTTATCTTCTCTTCTTCGATTATCAGGCCGCACTCTTTGTACTCTTCGAGCCTGTCCTGATTCTCCTGATGCGCCAGCATTTCACCGTCGAGGCCCATCTCTTCCATTATATCGGTATTGACCAAATAACACTGGCCGTAACCGATCTCTATTTTAAAGAGCTCTTCTGTCGCGTGCCTTATATCGGGGTCGTCCCTTAAGCCCCCCAGATACAGGCCTTTTAATATATCGTGGTAGTTTACTGTCTTTTCTTTAAAGAACGGAATGCCTAAAAACGGCTTACCGTTCCTCGTTACGAGCCTGTCCCTTGGGTCATCGCCCAGAGCACTATCAACGAACTCAACTATCTCATCGATAGCTTCTTGCCGCTTAGCCTTTGTCGCTTTAGGGGACCGCCCCAGCGCCCTTACTATATCGTCAATAGTCGTATTTACATAGAAACGCTTATTGAAACTTCCCGCCCCATTATGAGCCCTTCCTTCGATGGATTGCATAAATATAAGATCTTCCACCCTGGGGCTTGTATAAAGACGTTCTGAAGACTTAAGATGCCGAAAATCCTCTTGAATCAGTTCCTTTGGCGCAACTTTTCTCTGCATGGTAATTTCAAGATTATAGCATAATCGGTCTAATATGCAATAAAAATTCTAGGAGTCGAATACGTAACCGGGCTGGATTTTATGGCCGCAGAGGAAGGCGTCCGTATCGAAGGGCTTCCTGCCTTCGATTTGAACATATTGTATCAACAGGCTTCCGGCGCCCGTCTTAACTACGATACCTTTGTGCTTTGGAATATCTATAACCTCGCCATTTTGGACATCTCTATTTCCTATATCAAGAACTTCCGTCTTCAAGATCTTCAGGATCTTTTTGCCAAAATGGGTATAGGCGCTGGGCCATGGGAGGAACCCACGCACCTTATTATGGATATTTAAGGCCGGCTCACCCCAATCTATCAAGCCGTCATCCTTCTTTAACTTGGGCGCATAGGTCGCCTGGCCGGCATCTTGCGGCACCAATTTTGCCGTGCCCGCCCGTATCAGATCCATCGTTTCCAGCACCGCATCGGCACCAAGATCGGACAATTTTTCGCTTAGAGTAATATTCGTATCTTCTGTATCGATTACGGTCTCTTTCTTTAATATGATATCGCCCTCATCCATCTTCTCATTCATCTTTATGATCGTCACACCAGATTTTGTATCGCCGTTTATTATCGCCCAATTTGTTGGCGCGGCACCCCTGTATTTAGGCAATAACGAACTATGAATATTTATCGAATATATACTTGGGATCTTGAGCACTTCATTTTTTAGTATCTGGCCAAATGCGACTACGACAAATAAGTCCGCGCCAAGAGTTTTGAGATAATTTAGCGACTCCTCACTAGACGCGTCGATTGGCTGATAGACGGGAATATCTTTGGTTTCGGCAAGAACCTTGGTTGGGGGTGGAGAAATCTTTAGGGCCCTGCCCTTCTGTCTGTCAGGCTGTGTCACGACCGCGAGCACTTTGTGCTTCGAGTCTATAAGCCTATGCAGTATGCCAAGCGCAAAATCCGATGTCCCGAAAAACACTATGTTCATGAATATGTTCCGCTTCCTATGCCAGGCCTAAACTAACTTTGATCGCCTCGTCCACCATAAGGATTTCCTCTGCCGAAAGACTTCCAACCTTTCTTTCAATCCTATCCTTGTCTATAGTTCGGATCTGGGACAGTAAAACAGTTGAATCCTCTTTGAGGCCGGCCGTACCTTTTTTAATTTGTACATTTGTGGGGTATTCTTTGGAAAACTTCTTTGTTGTAAGAGGCGCTATTATTACTGTCGGCGCGGCTTCATTGCCCACATTATTTTGTATCACGAGCACCGGCCTTCTACCCGCCTGCTCTGAACCCTTTGTCGGATTAAGATCGACATAAAATATGTCTCCCCGCTTAATTGACATATTTCATCGCCTCTTCGTCAAGACCTTCAAAGTCTTTCATTATCCTCAGCGATTCGCTGGCCATTTCAGCATAGCCCTCAGCAAGAAGTTTCTTCATCCTTTTGTTTTTTAAAAGCTCTAAATAAAAAGATAGCGCTTTTTGGATCAACGTACTTCTGCCTATATGTTCACGCCTTGATTCTTCGTCTATGCGGACTTTTAAGCCTGCCGGGATGGTTATATTTATATGTTCAGCTCTCATATCATGCCTCCTCTTCTAGTATACACTAAAAGTATATATCATAAGTATCTACTTGTCAATCCTTTTTTTCCAAAATGGATCTTCAGATATAGATATATGCAAGCTGCGAGAAAGAGCATAGCTAGGACATACTTTATCTGCTATGTCATATCCTTTCTACATCGCTATAGGGTCAACATCTACCGCTATTAAAACACCGTGTGGCTTGCGAAATGAGCCAAGAACCTTGCGTAAAAACGCGCACATTGCGGCTCGGTCGGAGCCCTTCAATAGTATATTATACCTGAAATATCCGCGCATTCTCGCTATCGGTGCAGGCGCCGGACCTGCAACCATCAAATCTTTGTCCGCACCCCTAATAGCTTCCGCAAGGTTTTGAGCCGATTTCAAAGTAAGCTCGTCGTTTCTTGCCCTGACAGTTATTTTAACAAGATTTACGAACGGAGGGAAGAGTAATTCTTTGCGTGACTTTATCTCTTCCTCATAAAATTTCTCATAATCATGCTTCGCGGCTGTGAGTATGGAATAGTGACTTGGCGCGTATGTCTGTATTATCACCTCACCGGCATGCTCGCCACGGCCGGCCCTGCCCCCGACCTGCGTCAATAAATTAAATGTTCTTTCACTCGCCCTGAAGTCAGGCAGATTCAGGGTGACATCGGCAGACACGACGCCGACTAAAGTTACCTCTGGAAAATCGAGCCCCTTCGCTATCATCTGAGTGCCAACCAAAAGACTCGTATCCCCCGAATTAAAATCGCCTAATATTTTATCGTGCGAGCCTCTTTTTTGCGTTGTATCCGAATCCATTCTCGCGATATGCGCGTTCGCGAACTGATGACTTATCTCCGATTCCACACGCTCCGTACCTAAGCCAAAATATTTTATGTATGAACTTTTACATTTGGGGCATATATCAGGGGCCGGCTGCTTATAATCACAGTAGTGGCATATCATCTTCTTCTCGTCAAAATGATAAACCATAACCGTATCACATCTTTTGCATTTTAATACAAGGCCGCATTTCTTACAGCTTACAAATGTCGAGAACCCGCGCCTGTTTAAGAATATTATCGCCTGCTTGCCTTTTTTCAGTGTGCTATCTATGGCATCCAGAAGGACCTTGGAGAATATCGCTATTTTTTTGCGCGTCGCAAGCTCCATACGCATATCAACTATCTTAACCTTGGGCAGCAACCTCTCATCGATTCTCTTCGTCAGCCTGACAAGCTTATATTCTCCGCGCTTGGCTTTGTAGTAAGACTCGAGTGAGGGTGTCGCGCTTCCGAGTATAAGAGGGCAATTATTGATCCTGGCCCTCTCTTCCGCGACATCCCGCGCGTGATACCGCGGCACATCGTCCTGCTTGTAACTCGTTTCATGCTCTTCATCTATTATGATAACCCCCAGATTAGCCATAGGGCTGAATATTGCCGATCTCGGGCCAACGACTATACTGGCCAGGCCGTCTTTTATCCTTTTCCATTCAAGAAATCGATTCGCCGGAGTAAGTTTTGAATGTATGACGGCCACCTTATCGCCAAATCTCGAGACGAACCTTTCAACAGTTTGAGGCGTCAAGGATATTTCTGGCACTAACATTATCGCGGACCTGCCTTTATTCAAAGCATGGTCTATGGCCTGCAGATATACTTCTGTCTTGCCGCTTGAAGTTATACCGTGCAAAAGAAATGTCTCGTATTTTTTTGTATCTATAACATCTATTACATGCTTTATTGCCTTGGACTGTTCTTCAGTGGCTTTATGCGGGCCCGTAATAGGAAAGTCATTGAAATTTATATGAGAATCCTTTAATCTCGTGCCCAATTCTCTCTTTCCCTGTTTTATTCCGGATGGAATGGCGGCAGCTATAGCCTCTCCCCATGAACAAAAATATGTCTCTTTTATCCAATGCGTAAGCTTTAACATCTCCTGGGAAAGAATCGGTTCTTTATCTATGACGCCTTCGATACTCTTGACATCTTTAACATCAGCCTCATCACTTAAGTCAACCACATAGCCGACGACCCTTCTATTAGTAAAAGGAATGAAGACACGTTTACCTATAGCTATTTTACTTGCAAGATTATCGGGAATGCCGTAATGGAAAAGCCTGTCGATGGGCAGCGCTATCGCTATCTTTGCGAATTTTGACATGCCAATTCCTTCATAATCTTCTTCATATCAGACCAAACCAGCTTCTTATCATTAGGATTGCGAAGAAGATATGCCGGATGAAAGGTAGGCATAACCTTGATGCCGTTATATTCCTGAAAATGGCCTCTTAATACACTTATGGTCGTCTGGGTCTTCAATAATGTTTGACTGGCAAATTTACCTAAGGTGCATATAACCTTGGGCTTTATTATCTGGGCTTGCTTTTTTACAATGTCTTCACATGCCGCTATCTCTTCAGGGGACGGGATACGGTTGTTCGGCGGCCTGCATTTTAAGATATTAGCTATATATACATCTTCTCTTTTAAGACCCATGGCTTCGATTATTTTGGTCAAAAGCTTCCCTGCCCTACCGACAAATGGAAGGCCCTGGATATCTTCGTCTTGCCCGGGCGCTTCGCCTATAAACATAAGCTCTGCCTTCGGGTTGCCCGCGCCAAATACAACATTGCGACGCGTCTTATGCAGACCACAGCATTTACATGTCAGCGCATTATTTCTTAAGGCTTCCAATTCATTCGAAACGCCTCCATCCTGACTTCCGGCCGGGCAACTTCGCGGCGCCGTAAATATTTCGTCGATACCCGATGCCTTATCGAGTTCGATATAAGACTTTATTGAAGCTACTATGTCTTTAAGTTCAGAACTATAACTCATACGCTAACTTAGCCACATCGTAGGCGGCATTGGGTTTTCTTACGCGCCTTATCGACTCTTTCATGCTATCCAATTTCATCGGATTACTTATTAACTCCTCGAGCGCGCCTTTTAAATCCTCTAACTTGTCAACTTTAACCGCCGCGTCATTTTTAATAAGGAAATTACAGTTTGCTGTTTCCTGCCCTATTATTGGCGATATTACTACCATAGGCACATCTTTTGCCAGGCTTTCGGAAACGGTTATCCCGCCCGATTTTGAAATGAGTATATCGGAGATCTCCATATACTCATACACATTATCAATAAAGCCAGTAACTTTTATGTTGAGTTTCAGATCTGCTTTTAACTGTTCTATCTTTTTCACCAGTTCCTCATTGCGGCCGCATACAACCACCGCCTGCAGATCTCTTTTTATCTGGGCTATAACTTTCACTATTCCTTCGATCGGCCCCACGCCAAATCCGCCGCCAATAACGAGGATAGTAAATAGGTCGTCTTTCAAACCGGTTGCCTTAAATATATTGGCCCTGTCCGAATGCCTCGAGAATACCGGCTCAACCGGAATACCCATTACTTTTATTATCGAAGGATCGACTTTGCGAACTTCAAGCTCACGCCCCACATCATCGCTGGCAACAACATAGTAGTCGGTCCCCTCGGATATCCACCATGCATGAACCCGGTAATCGGTGATAACCGTAATGAGCTTTGTATGCGCAACACCCTTCCTTTTCATGTCCGCTATGACTTCACTTGCGAAAAAGTGTGTCGAAATTACCACATCCGGCTTCATATCAAGGATAAGGCTCACCAGTTTTTTGGAACTTGCCCAATTATTGATGCGCCTCAAGCCCGACACAAAAAGATCCACAAAAGGGATGTCGGTAAGATAATAAGATAACCCCCAGAATGTCGGTAACTTATTCACCATCAATAGATACGCCTGCAGATACGACCATTTAAAGAAATTATTCGTATAATCGAGCGCGTCTATCAGCGTAACTTCTACGTCCGGCAGGTTCATCTCTTCATACGCCTTCTTTACCGCTATTGACGCCTTCTTGTGCCCTATCCCAGCAGTAGCGTAAACCACTAATATTTTTTTCTTGGCCATTATTTAAATAGCTCCTTATTTTCTTTGACCCATTTTACCAGCATATCCACGCCATCGACCGGACCTGTCCTCGGACTCCAGCCTAATTCTTTTGAAGCTTTTGATATATCTGATATGTAAACTTTCTGATCGGACGGCCTCCAACCGGCGAATTTATACTTCATCTTGTTCCCGGTATTTGCCTCCAATATATCTATAAATTCAAGCAGCGACATAGTATTCCCCTGTCCGCCGCCTATATTGTATACACCGTGCTTTATGCCAGATCTGTAAAATTTATCATACGCCTCGACCAGGTCATCAACATACAATACGTCGCGGACTTGTTTGCCGTCACCATAAATAGTTATCGGCCTCTTCATTATATTCGATATGACAAAATGCGCCACCCAGCCCTGATCTTCGAACCCGAACTGTCTTGTACCGTAAATACAACTCATTCTGAATACCGCCGTCTTCATACCGTATGTATTGGCATATTCCTGAACGTATATATCACCCGTATACTTACTTGCGCCGTAAGGCGTGTGACCGGTCAAATCTATCGGCATATCCTCCCCGACGCCGGATACACCATCATATACATATCTCTTCTCTTTCTCTATAAGGTTTATCACATCGATATTCTCGCCGAACACTTTATTGGTAGAGCAATATATAAAAGTCACTTTCTTCGATTTTAGCCTTAAGGCATCTAAAACATTTAGAGTGCCGAAAGCGTTTATGCTAAAATCTTCCATCGGCTCTTCGCATGATAAGCCGACTCCAGGCTGCCCCGCAGTATGTATACATAAGTCCACGCCCTTGCCTATGGCCATTAAAACATCTTTCTTGACCCTAACATCGCCTTTTATCCTTTTAATATTCTTGAAACCTTTTAGATAATTCCAGTTATACTCCACGCTCTTTTTATCACATTTAAACAGCTTCGATCTCATCAGGTTGTCCAGCACTACAACGTTATCGCCTTTTTTAGCGTAATATTCGGCAGCGTGGCTTCCCACCATTCCCGCTCCGCCTGTAACAAGAACTCTCATGATAATTCCCCCTTAACTAACCCGTTAACTGCCTCAAGAAGATCCTTAAATATATAATCAGGTTTATCCGGCCAGTCTTTTACATCTTCCCTTGAACTTTTACCGGACAAAACAAGCACTGTCTTACAGCCTGCGCTCTTTCCCGCTATAACGTCTCTTTTATCATCGCCGATAAAATATGTTTTTTTAAGATCGATGTTATGCTTCTTGGCCGCCATTTCGAACATACCGGGTTTTGGCTTTCTGCAATTACAATTATCTTCACTCCTATGGATGCAGTAAAAAGACTCTTTGACTTCACCACCGTTTTTTCTTATCTCTTTTTGCATAAGACCGTTGATCTTGCCCAGCTTCTCCTGCGTGTAAAAACCTTTACTCACGCCGCCCTGATTCGAAACTATTATCACTTTGATACCCTTTTCCTTCAATAACTTCAGCGCCTTAAACACTCCGGGCAAAAAGTGAAACTCGGTCCAGTCTGTCACATAGCTATGTTCTGTCCATCCGGACGGATCTTTATTAATAACACCATCTCTATCTATGAAGATATAACTTATACTTGCACGCCGGCTCATCTCCAGGCCTCGCAATACATATTATCATTAAAAGACCATGCTGAAATATTTATTTTCCTAAAACCAGCCTTCTGCAATATGCTCTTTAAGTTTACGGGATCAAAATATATCATGTGGTCAGGCGGACGAAAACCCGTCCAACGCCCTTTTTTAATTTTCCTGTTTAAACAACCATAATTTACCGTCTTTAATAACAATACACCTCCGGCATTTAAGTGTTCGAAGCAAATTTTAAGCGCTGCCAGAGGATCATCCAGATGCTCAAGAAGAGATATCATCGTTATGCCATTGTATTTTTCTTTACTGAAGTCGACGCTTATAAAATTACCTGTAATTACTTTTATCTCAGGATCCTTTCTGGCTAAAGAGGCCAGATGATCCGATATCTCTATGCCGGCGCATACAAAGTCTTTTTTTGCTAACTTTAGAAAACTGCCGTCTCCGCAACCTATATCGAGAATTTTAGACCCGGGCGCTAAATATCGGCGCAGCTTATTATAAAATATGGCGCTTTTATCACGCTTCGCTATTCTACCAAAAAACCTCTTCAGCATTCTTGATAATTTCTGAAAAATATTCTTCCGCTTAACATTCCTCTCGATTATCTTTGCTTCGGAATAACATTCCGCACGTGTTTCTCTTGCGGGCATGGGATCTATCTTGGCAAAACAGCACAGAGCGCACTCTTGTATATTCCAATTCTTTATTCTATACCGATCAACCCATTTTGTAGAGCCGCAGGCCGGACAACTTAACACTTCTATATCTCCAGTTTAAGTTTATTAAATAAAACGGCGAGGAATAATACCGCCACAGGCACAAAATGCATAAATAATCTGCTACCGGTGGTGCTAAGATGCCACCCTATGCCCTGGGGCGCGGAAGAGAGTATATAAACCATCGAATATCCAAAGAGTATTAGCAATATACTAATGGCCAAAGGCAGGATATCCTTTGATAGCACTTTTACACAAGCTCCCCATACTGTGGCCGCTATCAAGAGTATCCATATTATATTCCACTTCTTAGGGCCAAAAAATTGTATTTGATATTCGTATAATATCTGCGGTATTCTTTCAAATCCGGATATTAATCTCGTCAAAAAAGAAGACTGTGAAGATGCAAAGTCGGAATTAACTGTAAGCCCCACTGACTCCCACGCAAACACATAAACTACAACCATAAGAACGGAAAAGACGGCGTAAGCATACCCTTTAACGTTAAAAGGCTTCCCCCTGGCCGTATAAATCACAGCGATAACGGCATTTATGGATGCGAACATTATTCCTTCGGACTTGGTCCAAATAGCCAGCGCCGACAGTATAAAGGAAAGTATTAAAAATACACCTTTCTTTTCCCTGATCCAAAGATATAGGTAAAATATAGCCGATGAACAATAAAATGCGAATGGCAGGTCCGCGTATCCGTTAGTAGCAAAATCCGTTATTTGGGGAATGGTCGCAAGTAGAAATGTAAAAAATAATGATTGCCTTCTGCTTATGAACCTTCTGCAAGCGGAATAAAAAACTACCAGAAGCGCTACATAATACAAAGGGAAGATAATCTTCACCAAGAGATCATTTAGCGAACCAAAAAGCGTATAAAAAAATGTCTCCGCAAGAGGTATTAACAGCGGATACTCTATATGAGGAACGAAGTTTTTAAAAGAGCTGAAAAAATCATGCGGTATAGATTGGTTGATATAGAATACCTTGGCTTTTAACGCATATATCGCTATCGCGTCATATGACTCCATTGGCATTATAAGCGTCCTAAAGAAAGCGTACAATAGTTCGAAAGATATGCCTAATATAAAAAAATTTTCCAGGGCGGATAATGGATCTGTTCCATTATGGTTACATGATTTTCCTTTCCCCGGTTTAATTAATAAGGCCGCAACTATAAGCGGGATAATACAAACAGTTAAAGAAAGCATGCTAAATTTGATACCAATTAATGAAAGCATGGCCATCTCTAAGGTTAAAAAACCGAGCCCTATGCAATAGAAGAGAGCTATTCTTTCAGCTAAAAAAAATACCGCCGAAACCATCATTAACCCGTCTTTCTTAAAATGTATGTTTGGGTATCAAGCCTATTAAAAATTTTATACTTATCCCGAAAAAAACCTTTTGTTTTATAAACAAAGACGTACTCCGGATCTTCTTTTTCGATATTCGGATAAAGATAATAACGCATCCTCCTGTGCTCGATGGAGTATTTCTCAATTCCTGCAATTTCGTATGTCGAAGGCTCTTTTATGGAATCTTTACAAAAATTTATAAAAGCATAGAGCTCCGCGCCCGTTACATGGGCTCTCTTCTCTTCCGTGGAAAGCTTAATAAGGCTGGTATATTCGCTCAAAAGGCCCTTTTTAAAATACGGCCTTATTAAAAATACGGCCCAGATGATGACCCAGGCCGCTAATATGATCCTGACTACGGCTTTCTTGCCCATTCTAATCGACAAACCTATATTTTAGCAACGCCCACAATGCACCGAATCCATGTGTCCAATTGATCTTTTTACCTTCGGCATAATTTCTACCATAATACGATATCGGCATCTCATATATCCTAAGGTTCTTATTCTTTAATATTTTGGCTGTAAGTTCCGGCTCTACAGAAAAATCATTGGACTTTATAGAAATTGCAGCTATAACATCTTTCTTAAACATCTTGTAACACGTTTCCATATCAGAGAGTGTTGTATTATATAAAAGGTTAGTCAAGAATGTGAGAAAATCATTGCCGACTCTGTGCCAGAATAGGTGCACCCTCTGCGGCTTACCTCCTGACAGCCTGGAGCCATACACAGCATCGGCTAAGCCCGCCTGAATAGGCTTTATCATTTCAGTGAATTCATTAGGGTCGTACTCCAGGTCAGCGTCCTGTATAACGGCAACATCCGCGGTTATGTTTTTAAAACCCGTTCGTAAAGCCGCGCCCTTACCCATGTTCTTATCGTGAAATAATAGCTTAACTCGACTGTCTAATTTTGCACTTTTTAATAGCTCCCTGGTTCCATCAGTAGAATAATCGTCAACAACTATTATCTCTTTTACAATATTGAGCTTTAATACCTTATCGACAATCTTTAAAACTGTATTTTTTTCATTATATACGGGCATTACGACGGAAAGTGTAGCGCTCACTTGACCTTCCTTTCTTTTTCATTCTGCAGCATCTCCCAATATTTAACATACGACATTATTTGATAGAAGCCTCCACCCCAGGCTGCCATTAAACCCACCAGCCCATCTCTAAATCCCTGCTCGAATAAATAATATCTTAAAAACCTCGATAAAAATTTACGATACGCCTTGAGAAATCCGATTTTTCTCTTCTCTTCAAACCATTTCTTTGCCTCGAGCGTAGTCTGGTTGTTGAGGCTCTGGAAGAAATCATGAAAATTATTATAAGAATAATGTATGATATCCCCCTTTAAGAAACGGCCGCAGCTGCCATGATATATTATCTTTGGATGCACACCCTTCTCTTCGTACCTGACAATGCGTTTGTCTATAAGCCTGTCTTTGCTGGCGGGGTACCATCCTCCGTATCGGATCCATTTTTTTCCCAAATATGTTTTTATTGGTATGCAAAAAACTACGTCTTTTATGGGTTTTTTAAACAACTCCCGTAACTCACTCGCAAGCTCCTGGCTGACCCTCTCATCAGCATCAAGACTAAGCACCCAATCATTCTTCGCCAAACTATAAGCATAATTCCTATGAGCACCCTCAACATCCATTTTCCTAAAAAATACCCTTCCCGTAAATTGTTTTGCTATCTCTACTGTCTTATCGATACTATTATCATCCAACACGATTATTTCGTCAGCCCACGATACGCTTTTAAGGCAATCGGCTATATTGCCTTCTTCATTCTTTGTTATCACTACCACTGAAACTGGAACTGGAACTTTCTCCATTGTAACTCCTTTTACACCGCCCCGGTGGAAGTGTAGCATGCTACTATGACACCGGGGCGGTGTAATTCATCAATAAGAGTAGACTTTTGCTTTGTGGATAAACGATAGCCCTTCTAAGACTTTTATCAATCTTTCATCCGCAACGTATATTTCACTGAATCTCTTTTTTTTGAATAAAATCTTAAAAAGCGTCTTCATGCAAAAGAATTTGCCGAATTCAGCTGCTATTATATTGGAATGGCGCGGCAAATCCAAACGTTTTCTTGAAAACGCCCACACCCAAAAACCGTTCCTGGCCGTATTGAGCGCGTCTTTATTGAATTTGACCAGCATATACTCATCTACCGGATCCAGGATATAGGCTATCCACCTGCGCTTGCCCCACCTGAATTCATAGATCTGCCTATTACGTTCAAAATTTTCATCAAAGACTTGATCGCGGCCGAATGACGTCCCTTCCCTGTGATAAACATAAGCGCCGCTTGCCCTCGCGCATAAAAATCCGGCTTTTATCGCGCGACGGGAATAGTCAGTATCTTCAAAGTTCCCCATACCATATATTTCATCGAATACGCCTATCTTGTTAATGACATCTTTTTTAATGAGCATGCAAAAACCTATGGCGGAGCCTATCTCTTCCCATGTCCCGGGCTCTCTTCTCATACTCAAAGCATATTCCTCTATAGATGCCCCCTTATCGGGCTTCTGACCCATAGTATTACTCGAAGGATTTACAAGGCCTATTATAGACGAAGCTTCGGCAACTCTTATCATCTCGCCAAGCCAACCGTTTGCGGTTACGGCATCGTTATTCAGTAAGCAAACATATGAGGCATCCGACAACCTCACGCCCTGATTCGCCGCTTTGACAAACCCAAGATTATTTTCATTCCTTATAAGAAGCAGCTTCCTGCCCAGCGGTTGTCTCAAGCCCTCAAGATAGCTTTTGGTCTCTTCACCGCTCGCGTTATCTATTACAATTATCCTATAATCCACATCTCCGGTATTTTTTACTATTGAGTCTATACAATCTTTCGTAAGCTCAAGTTGATTCCATACCGGAATGACTATGTCGCAGCGCATAACATGTCTTTCACTTTTTGAAATACCTCATCAACGCTCACATCTTCGAGGCATCGCCTGTCGTTGTCGCATCCATTAAAACGAAAATCCTTATAACACGGCCTGCAGGATACATCCTTCTTTATCACCGCATGCTTTTGGCCGGGCGGATAAGGGCCATATACCTTTTCATCGACAGGGCCGAATATAGAAACCGTACTTACCCCCAACGCTACCGCCATGTGCAAAGGGCCGCCATCGTTGCAGACTAAAATACTTAATTCTTTTATAGCGGCCGCCAATTCTTCCAAGTCGAACTTTCCTGTAAGATCTGCTATATTTTTATTGCCGGCAATATCAATTATTTTACCGGCAAGCAATTTTTCATCCGAACTACCCAATAAAACTATATGAGCACCCGCTTCTCTGGATATTTTCTGCGCCAACTGTCCGAAATTTTCTGCCGGCCATTGCTTATAAAAAGCATCTTTCCCCCAGCTGGCCCCTCCGCCCATCGCTATCCCTATTACGGGCCTGGATAGATCGACTCCTGATTGTGACAACCTTCTTCTTGCATTAGCCTTATTTTCATCCGACACATTTAGGTAAAGCGATTTATCTTTTGGGTAAACTTCTATAAGCTTTAAAAGGTCAGCGTAATATTCGACCACATGCTTGCCGGAGTAACCCGTTAAAACAATCCTATCGGTGAGAAACCGGCCTCTTGCCTTATAGTCAAAACCTATGCGTTTCTTTATTCCTGCCAGTTTTGACCATAAGCCGTATCTAGTATCAAGCGAAAAGTCAAAAGCCGCATCAAACCTTTCCCTTCTTATTCCCATTATCAAACCCGATAACGCCCCCAACCCTTTTAACCCCTTATTAATCCCTTTTAGGCCCTTATAGATCCTTTTAATATCACCTCTTGATAGCGGGAAGACCTTACTAATATCGGGGTTACCTTTTAGCAACTCCCCCACTCTTTCATTGCACCAATAACCTATATAACTACCAGGATGCTTCTCTTTTATGGCTTTGATGACAGGCGTTGTAAACAATACATCGCCTATACCGAAAGGATTGATGATGAGGAATTTTTCCACTCTCTTACCTTATCTAAAACCTCTTCTACGCTGATATCGGAGAGGTTATTTTTTTCGATAACTATATTTCCACTTCCCCACGGCCCCCATCTTTTAGGACCTTTACCCGGCATATCATTTCTAAATAACGCGATTACTGGCGTCCCTACGCTGCAGGCAAGATGCACCGGACCCGAATCTCCGGAAATTAAAAGCCCTGACTTCTTTAATATAGCCGCCAGTTGCGGCAGCGTCGTCTTACCTGTTAGATTCAATATGCGGTCATTTATATAATTGAAGCTTGCGCTTTTTTCTATTTCATCCTTGCCGCCCACAATCACAACATCCAGGTTAAATTCTTTTACCAACTTTAGCGCCAATTCGCGAAACCGTTCCACGGGCCACTGTTTTATAGCGTCACTTGTCCAGGGGTGGATGACGATTAATCCCACCGCCGCGGTGAAATCCCGGCTAATTGGCATAGCGCCGCAGCAGCGTAATTCCGTTTCGTTAATTTTCAAAGAAAGGCTTTTATCTTTCGTATCGGCTCCGACTATTCTTACAAGATCGAGGTTATATTCAATCTCGTGCTTTTGTGCAAGATATTTCCTGTCTTCTATCTTTTTCGTCAGAAGAAAATCCCACTTATGCGCATAACCAATACGCTCCGGGATACCGGCTATCTTTACCGCTATATTGGAATCTTTCGAAGGATTCATTACAAATACAATATCTATACTCTTTTTCTTTAGCAGGCCGGAGAATTTAAGGATATCGACCATAGAATGCTTTCCACTCTTCCACACGATAACTTCATCAACATTAGGAATCTTCGCAGCAATTTCTTTTACATGATTATCCACAGCCAATATTATTTTTGAGGCTGGAAATTTTTCTTTTAACGCGCGTATTGCCGGGATATTGAGCAAGAATTCACCAAATCTGTCATTTCTCATAACGAGAATGTTTTTTCTATCTTTGACTAACTCCCAAACCTTCGCCCACTTTAAGAAATGCACCCATGAAAAAAGGATAGCAAATACAAATCCATACAGTCCCTCTTTATAACCCTTGTTTTTAATATACATCTTTTTAAATAGCTTGGCTGGTTTCGCTCTAAGATTATATTTTATGTTCCTAATGGAAAGATCTTTCTCCGTATCGATAATATCCCTGGCCTGCAAATCCGTATATCTATTCTGTCTATCGATAAACTCCGATATCGAATCAAACGGGGTATGCATAATATCGGCATCAAGGTGTCCCACATCCCCGTCAACTATCATCTTTTCATGCACCCTTCCTTCATATCGAGCCTTATTTTTCCTAAAAAGATGCTGGGACCAGTGATACCATCCGCCATAAGTAAAAGCGTGGCCCAAAAATATATTCTTTCTCCTGAACTTAAAGGCGTTATAATTCGTGGCCGGCAAAATCAGGTCGCACTTTTGCTTAAAGTCATCCGTTATGACCTCGTCACTGTCAAGCTGCAGCACCCATTGGCTGGAGGCTTTGTCGCTACCAAAGTTTCTTTCGGCTGAAAACTCTCCGAGAAATTTATGTGGATAAACTTTTGCGTTAAAACTTTCCACTATTTTGGCAGTATTGTCAGTGCTCTCGCCGTCAACAATAATAATTTCATCCGCCCAGCCGGTAAGCGATTTCAGGCAATCGCCTATCTTCTTTTCCGAATTTTTGGACAGAACCACTGCAGATATGGAATAATTCTTTGGCATATTTAAATTTTTTCTTCCAAAAACTTATTTAACGACACTATGTATGCGGTCATCACCCAAAAAAGAGTGGTAAGCCTTAGAGAAAATAGATTGGTATCCAGCCCAGACTGTATAAGAAATGCCACATAGCCGGCCAGTGCACCTAAAAGTATAAATCCTTCGACGCCGCTTTTTATTTTCTTCCTTAGATCTCGCACTGTTTGTTTTACTACAATAAATATGGCTGAAAGGAAAGCGGCAAGCCCGAATATTCCTATCTCAGACCACATCTGCAGATATGAGTTATGAGAGTACATAATACCCCAATATTCCGATGGCTTATAAATAGGAAAGTACCTGGAAAAAGTATTGACACCAAAACCAAAAAAAGGATGCACTTTAATCATCTCCCATGTGCCCTTCCATAGCTGAGTCCTCTCCCATACCGTATTTTGTTCAAAAGCAAAAAGTCCCTTAATTCTGTCGAAGCCATGCGGGGACAACATAACAACCGATATTATTGCTAAAGGAATAATAACCGAAATTTTCTTATTATAAAAATAGAAGTAGACTATCATGCCTAACAGAAAAGCTACCCATGCCCCTCTGGACGAGGTCCTTATAAGACAGTAGGCTCCCAAGATACAGTTTATTGCAATAAAGGCCCTGTGGTTCTTTTTAAAGTAAGGACATAAAAAACAGAGCGATATAGGTAAAATGGCTATTATATATGCCGCAAAATCGTTGGGATGAGCAAATGAACCCGATATTCTGTGTAATTTGTCGGTAAGGGCGATCTCATTATGCCGCACCATATCGAAATTAAATACCGACTGAAATATCCCATTAAAAAAAGTAAAGCATGATATACCCACAATCACCCAAAATGTTCTGCCGAGCAGTTTTTTGTTACCGCTAAAAAAGTCGGTAAGGGCGAAGAATAGGAATACAAATTTAATTATTCGCAAAAACCCTCGTATACTCTCGTTAAAGTAGGCACTCCTAAAAAATGTCACCAATATAACTGCACACAATATATATATTGGAAAATTAATAGGTGTTTTAGGCAGCTTGTAGCTTTTTAGGAATAACTTCTTTACGATGAAAAAGCATATTGTGGATATAGCAAATATCTCTGTTGCGGAATTTGAAAAAGTAATACCTAGTAAAAGGAGATATATAGAAGCTTCGGTCAAAATATTAAATGTATTAATAAGCATTTTTCAGCGCAAATAGCGACATAAGTATTATTTTAAGATCGAACCATATCGACCAGTTTTCAGCATAATATAAATCATATTTGACCCTGGATTCTATCGGCGTTCCCTGCCTAAACCCATTCACCTGTGCCCATCCGGTCATACCGGCCTTTATATGGTGGCGGCTCATGTAGCGCGGTATGCCGTCTTTAAATTGATCTACAAAATAAGGTCTTTCCGGCCTGGGTCCAACAAGGCTCATATCGCCCTTGAGAACGTTGAATAGCTGCGGAAGCTCATCAATATTGTACATTCTTAGAAATCGTCCTATTCTTGTACATCGCTCATCATTTTCCTGCGCAAATACCGGACCTGTCTGAACCTCTGCCTCGGGACGCATCGTCCTGAACTTATATATTTTGAATATTCTGCCCCCTTCGGTCACTCTTTCCTGCAAGAATAAAACCATCCCCCTTGAATCCAGTTTCACAATAATGGCTACGAGGGCTAAAAAAGGAGAAATAGCGACGATACCAATGCCTGAAGCTAAAAAATCCACAACTCTTTTCAGGAACCTATTATGCGCATAATTCAAGGGCGATTCTTTTATCCTGATCAGATTTAAACCATTTATATTCTCCACTTCGAATTGCTGAATAAGAACGTCAAATAGGTCCGCTACTATCTTGAATGTTACCAGCCTTTTTTCCGATTCAAGTATCATGGCAATGATCTTCTTCCTGGGTAATTCAAGATCTGACAGTATTACCTCATCCGGCTTTACTGCGTTAAGAACCTCTTCGAAATTCTCAATGGACCCTAAATTTTTCATCAGGATAGGATATTCCTGCGTAACTTTTCTGGAAGATACAACACCCACGATATCGCCATATTGCCTGAAATACCGCTCGTGAGATTTGATTATCTCCATGCTTTCAGGCTTGCCGACTATAATTATCCTCTTTCTTGTTTTGGGCAAAATTCTTCTTTTATAAAATATGCCCAACAGATACCTGGAAAACGCGAGCAATATGACCAGGTTTACCCATGTAATAAATATCAGGGACCTGGAGTAAGCCCTCTCTCTGTAAAAAAACGTGCCTGCGAGAACAAAGAGCATCGTTATTCCGACGCTTTTAAATATGGAAAAGAAATAATCGATAAATTTTTTTGTAGGATCCGGACGATAAAGACTTTGTGAGTTCATTACCAAAATAAGAAGGACCGCTATCCATAATACGGGTAAATAGTAATGGTCCAAGGATGGTATGCCCAAAGGAGTTGAAAAAAAGTTGGAATGAAAACGTACTTCATACGAAAGAAATAGCGCGAAGAATATAACGAGAGAATCTCCCGCCATCAGGAGGCCGGAGAAGAACATGTTAAGCCTTTTTTTATTCAGAATGGATATCATACAATAACCCTTCCCGCCCTCTCCTTTACAAAATTTTTTATGCCGCTAACAAATTTATCTTCAGAAAATCTTTCAGCATTGTGCCTGCAATCTGTGGGATTAAACTCACCCTCTCTCTTTTCGAATTCATTTATAGCTTCTATGAGTGAATCCGCAGTCTGTTCAAAAAAGAATAACCCTGTGGGATTAGTATTTTTTGAAGCGCCATTTATAGGGATAACCGTCTCTGTCATGCCACCCAAGCCAAACGCTATTACCGGAAGCCCTAGGGCTTGCGCCTCTACGGGCGCTATGCCGAAGTCCTCGAAAGCCGCAAATAAAAAAGCTTTTGCCCCTTCACAAATCTTAACAACCTCGTCGTGATTAACCCATCCGGTAAATTTGATATTGGGAGAGCTTTTCTTGGCTTCCCATTCCTTCCGGACATTGCCATCTCCCACAATGACCAATTTTTTATCCGGCATCCTGTTAAAAGCTTCTATCATTATATCAACTCTCTTATACGGCACAAGGGCCGATACACACACATAGTAATCACCTTTTTTGCGTAATGGATTAAATCTGAACTTGTCAATTTCAACCGGAGGATATATTACTGTCGAATCTCGATTATATACATCCCTTATTCTGTCTTTTATGGTATTTGAAATCGCGACAAATTCATCTACCCTTGGCAATGTGTTCAAATCCCATTTCTTCAGATATTCACCAAATAATCGTACAAGCGATCTTTTCCATGGAGGGTATGAACCAAAATACTGATCAAATAGCACCCACATATAGCGCATAGGGCTGTAACAGTAACAAAAATGGAAGGATCCTTCGGGCTTTTTAACCCCCTTTGCCACACAATGCGAAGAGCTTATGACAAGATCGTACCCTTTTAGGTTAAAACTTTCCACCGCTAATGGGAAAAGAGGTAAATAATTTCTGTATTTTGTCTTGATGCCGGGGAAATTCTGTAAAAAAGATGTATGGATGGGCCGCTCTTCAAGAATAGAATCTACGGAACCCTTATCATGAATAAGCGTGAATAGTTCAGCTTGGGGGAATATTTTGCAGAAAACATTGAGGATTCTTTCTCCTCCGCGCATCCCCAGAAGCCAATCGTGAACTATCGCCACCCTCATTATAGATCTTTCTATATAATTCTACAGTTCTATCGGCAGTATCCTGCCAATTAAATCGCTTGGTATTTTCCAAGCCTTTGGCTATAAGCGCTTTTCTTATATCATTATTAGACAGTACATTATACAGATTTTCGTATATTTGGTCAATATAAGACGGGTTGACCGGTAAAATGCCATCGTGACCTATCTCTCTATGAACGGGTATGTCACTGCAGACCACGGGCAACCCACAGGATTGAGCTTCCAATATAGTGAGCCCAAACCCCTCGTACAATGACAGGTTAAATAAACAAGAAGCGAGATTATATATTACAGCCAGCTCTTTATCGCTTTCCACTTCACCTAAATACAGAACCCCATCTTTCTTTATATCAATATCCTGGCTTAGCCTGCCCACCATAACAAGATGCGCTTCGGGAACTCTTTGTTTGAGGTTACTAAAGGCATCTAAAAGAGTTTTTATATTCTTGTGTCTCCTGATGCTTCCGACATATAATAAGAATTTATCCGGCAGATTGTATTTTTCTTTTACACTTTGCAGGTATGCCGAATCAGTGATTTTTTTGAAAACATCATCGACTCCTTCGTAAATAACCGCCACACCGCGGCGGTGGGAACACATAAAACTACTTGCACACCGCGGCGGTAAAAACCTCTTCGACAACTCATCCTTCGTCGCCTGCGAAACACATATCACTGCTTTAGCAGACTTTAATATCCTATTCATCATAAACCTCATATACACCGGAGCTAATCTTCCGCTGGCCCCTTCCGGATAAATAATATGTATGAGATCATGGACAGTCGCAATAAGACTAAACTTTGCCAGAACAGGGATATTATAGTGAGGCACGTGAAGAATATCGTCCTTAATAATACTCTTTAGTTTTAAGAAACTGATCTGCTCCTGAATTGAATATATAGGATAGTCAAAATCTATGACATTCTTCTCTATACCTAAAAGCTTTTTTATTTTTTTCTTATTGCCAAGAAGATACAGGTCAACCGACCCAGCTTCTCCAATAAGAGACAAAAGACACCTTATATACCTGCCTATTCCTGGATGGTCTATCATTCGAGCATCGAAATACACCTTCATCGTTCAAGCCCTTTCACCGCATCTATTACCTCTTCGACAGATATCGATGTCATGCATTCATTAGTTTTTGCTTCGGGACAGATCTTGTTTTCACATGGCTTGCATTTCGTATCTTTATACACAAATTTTACATTCGGACTATTCTGAATCCACAATTGGGGTATATTGGTCCCGGAACATATTATTACCGACGAAACATTCAATGCCGCCGCTATATTGGCAGGCCCTGAATCAAGCCCGATAAAAAATCCTGCATCTTTGATCAAGTACGCCAATTGAGGCAAGTTAATACCCCCTCTCAGATCAATAACATCGTTAAAAATACCGGCATCTTCTTTGGAGCCTACGAGAAAAACATTATAGCCATTTTCTTTTAACCAATTAATTATCTTTTGAAAATTACCAATCGGCCACTCTTTGGCCTTTGCTCCGGCAAACGGATGCAATACAACGGATTTCTTGCTGCCTGGGCCGAACTCCTTTTTAATCTCGTTAACAACACTTATATCTTTATCGTTAAAATAAACTTCCGGCAGCCTGCTTTCTACCTGAATATTTATCTTTTCCAACAAAGATAAATTTCTATCAATTATATGGCTATCTCTATCATACCTGCCCTCTGCATGCAGAAGAAAACCGCCGCCGGTAATTGGGTAACCAACTCTATATCTTACACCTCCCAGCCACATCAATAATATCGACAAGAGATCGCCGCGGGAGTCTATCCCTATGTCAAAGGACAAGGCCTTTATGTCTTTTATTACACGGCTCAATCCCTTCAGCATAGATGACCTATCGTTACGCGCAAGATAAAAAGGCGAAAATGTTATTACTTTGTCTATATACGGATTTCTATACGCCAACTCTTTTGATACCGAGTTTATCAAAACTGTGATTTTTGCATCCGGAAATTTATTTTTAAGGTTTTTGAATAACGGGGTTGTGCATATAAAATCGCCTATGTGATCAAGGCGAACTACAAGTATTTTTTTTGGGCTTAACGGAACGGGCGGCTTTAAAAGCTTCGCGGGAAAAAAAATGACGCTCCCTATAATATCAAGGAGCGGGATAAAGAGCTTGTATCTATTTTTCTTAAATGTATATTTCATAGGCACTATATTTTCAGGATGCCCTTATATACTTCTATGTTTTTCCGTGCGGCAACTTCCCACAAAAATTCTTTCTTTATATGGTTTCTCAGATTATCATTCTTATCCTGGCGTAAAACTTTTTCCACGGCGCGCCTTATATCTGCCGGATTGGCAGGATTAAAATATTCCGCAAATCCGTGAAAATACTCTTTTGTACAGCCTTTATCCGTTGTCGCGATCTTTGCGCCGGCCAGGCCTGCCTCCAGCGCAGCCAAACCCGGTGTCTCAAACCACCCTTGCGAGACGAAACAAGCGCAAGTATTGTAAGCGGATTTTAAAAGAGGGTCTTCGTGCCCTAACCTTTCGATAAATACGACGTTGCCGCCGCCCTGGGATTTACACTTATCATAATAATCTTTATAATCAGAGACTGGGCTACCAATTATAACCAATGGCACCTCAAAACCCTTCAGGGCCCTTATCAGATTCAGCTGATTCTTTCTCGGTTCTATCCTCCCTACGGATAAAACAAATTTTTTTATCCCGTATTTCGATATGAAAATATTTCTATCACCTTCGGCGAAACTTTTGTCTACGCAGTTAGGTATTACATGCATCTTCTTCCCGTCTATCAGGAAGAGCCTTTCAAGCTGCCTTTTTTCGATATATGAATTGGGTACCAAGGCGTCTGCCAGAAGGAGCATCCTGCGCCTGCCAGAAGGAAAATACGGGAATAGAACTTTCGTAAGATGGCGGACACATGAGATCATTTTGCTCTTCATGCTCCCCTGTTCGTAGAGCGCCCTTTGGAAGGTTGAAAAGAATACGGGGTCCAGGACTATCTTTACGCCCTTATTTTTCGCGGTCTTCATCAATCCGAGGCAATCCTTTACGGCACCGATGACATGAAGGATATCGAAATCATCCAGTTTGTCATTCCACATATCAAAAAGCTTACAATAGATACCCTCTTTTTCCAGATACTCCCTTGTCTTAAGAAGCAGAATTTCGCCGCCGCCTATATTCTGGAACGCAGAAGGATATACGAAGAATGCGACCCTTATCTGTTTTGGCATATTCACCTTAAATTTTTTAACAATACAGAGAGCATCTTCTCTGCCGCGTGACCGTCGCCGAACGGGTTCGCCCAACCCCCTCTTTTATCAGCCATCTTTAAAGATGCCTTCAGGATGGTACCCGGTTTTATCCCGCCGAGCATATTTGAACCTACTTTCACTGTTTCCGGCCGCTCCGTGTTTTCGCGCAACGTAACACACGGCACTTTTAGTATACAGGCCTCTTCCTGAACCCCGCCTGAATCGGTCAGTATCAAAGAGGCACATGCCTCAAGATTCAGGAATGATAGAAAATCTACGGGTGCCAATACGCTGACATTGCGGCCGAATCTCAATTTAAACCTCTCCATCTTTTTTACTGTTCGCGGATGCGCCGGGAATATCACAGGCATCCTGAGAGTTTCCGCTACCAGCTTAATACCGCGCACAATCGATGAAAACCTCTCCTTCGAATCGACATTCTCCTGCCTATGCAAAGTCAGCAATATGTAATTATTCTTTTTTATTTTATGCACATTGAGAATGTTATTTTTTTGGCGGGCCAGCTTCAGATTTGCAGACACGGCATCGACTATAGTGTTGCCGGTTATATAAATATTTCCTTCAGGCACGCCTTCCTTTAAAACCAGACATTTTTCTACGGCGGTGGGTACAAACAGAAAGTCCGATATGTGATCCACTATGAACCTGTTTATCTCCTCCGGCATCGTCCTGTCAAAACTCCTCAAACCGGCCTCTACATGAGCGACTTTAATATCGAACCCCGTGTAACTTTTTGTGGTCGAGATCTTTTCTGCTGTCATTGCACCCGCAAGGACCGTGTTAGTATCGCCCTGGACTATGACCGCCCTGGGCATATCTTTCAAAAGTATCCGTTCGATCTCTATGAGCATTCTCCCGGTATGCTCGCCCTGCAGGTAAGGCGCTCTCGATCTTATATCCAGGCGATAATCCGGTTTAGGCAGGCCGAGTTCCTTAAAAAATACCCTGTCCATATCATAAGAATAGTGTTGGCCCGAGTGGATTATATTAAAAGGGATGCGCCTTTTCTGGCACAACCTTATTAGCGGAGAAAGTTTTATTATCTCGGGCCTTGTCCCCAGTATAAAAGTAAGAAGTATTTTTTTCCTCATATGATATATTCCAATACCATAGAATTATTTATCTTACCGACTGCAAGATAAAGTGCCTGTAATGCAAACATACTGCACCACGAGTTGCTATGATTCTGCCTGGCGCCATCCTGGTCGCTGCCATAAATAAAACCACCCCTGCTGCCCTGCTCAACATTCTGAAAAGATAAAAGTCTTTCAAGGAGTTTATTATTATCGGAACCGGATCTTATAAAATGAGAAAGCCTCAGTACCTGCGCCTGTATATCGCAGCGCTGATGCGCGATATCTATAGCTCCGCTGCCGGATATTCGCGTCGGAAATCCGCCGTTTTCCTGCTGAAACCTGGCTAACCACCCGAAGGCATCCCGCATGACATCTTTATACTTGTCGGTTTTAAGTTTATATGAATAATAAAGCATGCCTTCCAGGGTGTAGCTATAAGGATGAAGGTGCGACGTCCCTTCAGGCATGCCTGTTATGAACCTTTTATCTTTATAGAAATTTTTTATCGACGAATCTATCAGCTTCGCGGCCATCTCATTATAGGTATTGTCCTTTTTTACCGATGCCAATTCACACAGGCACAGCGCAAGCTTAGAGTGGAAACTTCCTGATTGGGTCGACCATTTCTCCGGAGATTCATATGCGTTATCTTTTTTGGTATCAAATACAGGATAGTACAGACCGATGTCTTTCGCCATCCTATTATTCAAAAATTTTATTGTCTTTTCCGCGCACGCCAGATAATCCTTTTCCCCAGTTATCTTATGCAGTTTCAGCATCCCGAAAGCCACCATTGCACAATCAAACGAATATATATTACCTCTTTCGAAAGAGTAATGTTCCACCACGTCTTTTAAATACTTCCGCGTCAGGACAGCTCCGCTTGCGTCAAGCGCGTCCTGCAATATCCACTGCGCCGCATGCCTGGCCTTCTTTATGAATAGCTCATTCTTTGTAACCGTGTACAAGAAACTCATGAGAGTTAAGGCGTAGCCTGTGATCTCTGAATATATATAAGGATGACTCTTATCTTTCAGGTCCTGCCAGGCATAGAAACCGCCTTCTTCGGATTGGATCCCTGAATTCAGGAACCAGCCTGCGGCAAGATCTATTCTATCTTCTAATCTCAATTCTGCTACCTTCATATAAGTACGGCCTTTTTACAACTCTTGCAATAATGATCCCCGGAACGCTTCTCTAATTTCTCCCCACAAAAACACACATGCCCTATTAAGCGGGCCGGGTTACCGGCAACTATGCCATGAGGCTCAACGTCTTTAGTCACGACAGCGCCTGCCCCGACTAAAGAATACTTACCTATGTTGATATCACAGAGTATCAGGGCTCCCGCTCCTATAGAAGCGCCTTTGCCCATGACCCATTCAGGAGAGCTTATATCCCGCGTTTTACAGTTTCTGGGGTTTTTATCATTGATAAAGCATGCTGCCGGTCCGATAAAACAATCGTCCTCGATCTTAATACCCCTGTGGATGAGGGCCTTGCTCATGATCTTTACATTGTTGCCTACCACAACTTTCCGGTCGATGAATACACCGTTACCTATTACACAATCTTCTCCTATTGCGGCATCACGCATGATCTGCGAAAAATGCCAGACCGCGGTCCCCTTTCCTATCCTGGCAGATCTATCCACTACAGCTGTTTTTGCTATGGTAACGCCCTTACCCGGATTTATCTTAGATTCTCTTTTGCCCATTCTACGTTTCTCCTCAATCCTTCCTCGATACCGATTTTCGGTTTCCAGCCGAATAGTCTTTCTGCCAGGCCGTAATTACAATTCAATTTTCTAACCTGTGCCGCCCTGTCGGCAGTATGCACTATCCTGGAATCGCTGCCTGAGATGTCTATTATCTTCTTTGCGATATAATTCACACTGACATCCTTACCATTTCCAAAGTTCACTGCATTTCCCACCGCTTTCGGATGAGAGCCCATAACAAGGAAGGCATCGATCATATCATCAACATATGTAAAATCCCTGGTCTGTTTGCCGTCACCGTGTATCGTCAATGTTTCGCCTTTCAGTGCAAGGTCTATAAATTTCGGTATGACATCGTAAGTATGACGCGGCCCATAAGTATTAAATGGTCTTATAATAGCAACCGGTATGTGATAGGTATTCCAATAGGCATAACAATATCGGTCAGCAGCTACTTTGCTTGCCGCATATGGCGATGATGGATAAAGAGGGTGCTCTTCACTGATTCTCCTGCCCAGCGTCATTCCGTATATCTCGCTCGACGAAGTGCATACGATCCTTTTTGTGCACTTCGTTTCCATAACAGCATGCAACATGTTCAGCGTCCCTAAAACATTAGTTTCCATTACTTCTAAGGGATGCGTAAAGGAATTAGGCACATAAGCATCGGCCGCGAGATGGAATATAATCTCCGGACAATTATTCTTTACCAGCGTCCTGCAGTCAGCACTTGCTATATCGCCCGTTATTATCTCTGCAAACCTTCTTTCCAGCGGCTTTATGTTCTTGAGGTTATATTGAGTAGTCCCTATGGTAGAATTACCTCGCACATAAACCGAGACTTTGGCGCCATCCGCAAGCAGTCTTTCCGCAAGATGCGAACCCATAAAACCGTCGGCCCCCGTAACCAATATTCTTTTACTTTTATAAAAACTTTTCATCAACAATCCCCTTTCATTTTTACAATAAATTTTTTCATTATTTTTCTTATTGGAGGCCCTTTTAACTCTTCTGCAGGAGTAACCCGTTCAAGATCAATTAATCGCCTTACGAACCTTTTAAGCATTTTATAACAATTCTCTTTTACAATGCTACCTAAAAAAGCGCTGCTCGGAAAGCCTGTTATGCATATGGCGCTGGTTGGATAGCAATTCTCGGCAGGTCTGCCTCTCCACCATTTATAAAATAACGTCATGTTGGAAGGTATGAGGGATTTTTTGGAAATAGCGTATTCCAAAATATTATTCAGTATGATCGGCACTTCTTTATATTTACTTGTATGAGCATACACGATAACGGGAAGGCCGCATGAGAGCATCTCATCTATAGCTCTCTTGTAATATGTTGTTATCTTATCGATATCCTTCATTCCCGCGTTTAAAAATAATTCGGGAGCTACGGGAAAGACCGGAACCTGCAGGACATTCGATATCCTGCTGCCCAAGCTGGGATATGTTGGAAGGCCCAAGTAATCATATGAAAACTCCGAAGAGTACTCATAGCCTTCGTCTTCTAATGCGCGCGAGAGCCCCGGATTCCACCTTCCTGCGGGAGAAACGAAGCCCTTTGTAGGAATGCCGAGGCCATCAAAAAATAACCGCGCCTTTTTAATATTATGGCGGTTGCTTTCATAATCGCCGTAGGTGTGATGATAAAACCCATGCGATTGTATATCGATACCCTCGTTGTGCCATCTTTTTATTAAGTCCTGTTTATCGGAAAAATTATCTGCATTGACAAATATGGTTATTGCATCCCGGTATTTAGTAAGCAAAGAGCTGAATGCAGAGATAGTATCCTCATGATATTCGTCTGCATCTATGCGCAAACAAAATATATTCGGATAGTCGATCTTCATGCCCTTCATGTAAGTAATAAGCGGCTTCTTTGCCACCTCTTCCACAACCGACACTGATCCGTCTCCAAAAACTTTGAGCACCGAATCGCGCTTCCGCCATTCTGACAGCCGTTTCTTTAGAGAGGCTTTTTCTTCGGGACGTGCCCTCCCGTATGTCTTTGAGAAATTACTGTCCTGCACCGAATAGACCTTAACTCCTGCCTCGATCCGGGAGATGGCCTCGTTTATTTTTTTCGCTCCCAGGTATATATTTTTTATCCTCAGACCGCCTATGGTATCACAAGGGTGTACACGCAGCCTTTCCTGTACTATTACATCGCCGGTATCGAGAGATTCGTCTATGAAATGGATTGAGACGCCGACCCTGTCAGGCTCATTATTGTAAAGGGCCCAAAACTCTGAGTCCGAACCGCGATAGAACGGCAGTATTCCAGAATGAAGATTTATAGCGCCTGCCGGCGCTATAGAGAATACCTCCTTCTTTAGTTTCCTCGTCCCGACAACCACAATCAGGTCGGGCCTGATCGAATTAAGAAAATCTACACTATCAGGATTATTGATATTTTCCGTAAACTTTACCTTTACTCCCCGAAAATCCCCGGCCATTTCTTCGAAACTTCCGTATTTTAATCTTCCCGCTGCTTTTAATAAAAGGCTTTTTATATCCGTCCTTAATCGCTCTACGGGCTTTTTCGCTCCGCCTTTTTCATACACTATGGCGCTTACTGAACGGCCCATCCTTAAAAGTTCTTCGGCCACTATCCTGCCGTCTATAATATCGCTTGTTAATATAGCCAGCTTCATTTTTCCGCCTCAAATATCTGTCTTATCTTTTTGTCGGATACCGCTATTGCCCGCAAGACATCTCTTCTACGGCGGATGACCCTGGGCAACATGGAAAGCGCCCACAGGCTGCCGGCAACCAGGTCAGAACGCATGCGTAAGACATTGTAAATGATCAGGAGTGGATATAAGAATATATTGGAAAAAAGAATCGCCGGGTCATGTATATTTTTCCATACAAATAGATACGCGTTTCGCGCCGCCATCTTCTGCCGCCTCCTCTCGCCATAGACCTTCTTGAAAGATGCGGAATCTTCATGATACGCTACTGCGCTCTCCTCATAAACACACAGCCATCCCCTCTGCCATGCCCTATAGCACAGGTCCATGTCTTCGTATGTGCCCGGCAGGTATATTGGGTCATAGCCTCCCAGTGCCATGAATTTTTCTCTGTCATACGCGGCAGTGCTTCCCACGAAAAAGGTATAATCATTTTTATTCATATTCTTTAACTTATTCCTGAACAATCCCGTTCTAACTGAAAAATCCATACATCCGCCGGTTATGTTCACACCCTCCTTATCCAGGATCTTTGGCGCAGCCACGAAAACCTTATCATCATTCAATCTCTCTATCAGGCGATCTATGCAGCCCGGCGCCATGTAAGCATCGTTATTCAAAAGAAGTATTATCTTTTCGGGTATCGTTCCCAAAAAATCATTGTATGATGCCACAATACGGTTGACCTTTGCAACCACAACATTAACTGAAGGAAAGTTCTCTTTTATAAAAGCGACGCTATTGTCGCTGCTCTTATTGTCAAGGACCGTAACTTTAACATTATGAGATGAGTTCCCCGCTTCTTTCACGACAAGCGGTAGATACTCCTTCAATATATCTACGCCGTTATAATTCAATATTACTATATGAGCATCCATCTCTAATACCTTAGTCCTTTACCGCTGCTTTTGAATAAGTGCTCCGTACTATATAGGTAAGCGAAAATGCGACGGCTATGACAAGTAGCAATAACAGGCCAAAGACCTGCATATTATATTCGGACCTTATACCAAGCACCTTTAAAAACCAAAAATCAAAATTATTATAACCAGACATACTACCTCTCACAGGAGAGATAAGTCTATAGTCGGGATTATATACAAACGGAATGTCTAACCCCTTTGTAATAAATATTATACGGGTAATAACCATCTTCCATCCTCCCAGGATGGGTGAAAGATCCGGAATAAAATTTACCATGTATTCCGGGATGCCAAGCTTTTCTTTGACAAAGAAATAAAATTTTGACTGATTTATAAGCATGCACGGAAGCATGATGAAAAAACCGGCAATAGACAAAACCCACGCCGCTGATTTTGCGGTTAAATTTTTATTATTTTCCAGAAAATCGCCTATCAAGAATATCAGAAATGCGACAGACGGCAAGAGATAGCGCGGCCCCCAGGCAAAGAGGGACCCGCGCCTGAAAGACATGGCAAAAAATATAAGGCTGGATATGAAGATAAGCAGAAAAAGGACCGCCTCTTTTTTTCTTTTCCCGGAAATTCCTGCCAAGCCTATAAAAGACAGGATAATGGGAAGATTAAAGATAAAAAATCCTTTTCCCGTGCTTATCAGATAATAATATAAGCCCTTTAGCACATGTGGCGCTTCCGCCACGCGCCCGGTGACCGCGAGCGCTTCCCTACTCCCGAATTTTAATAATTTTCCGTAAATAACATAATTATATGCTGTTATCAAAACAAGGAATACGGCTAAAACCGTTAACAATACAGAGGCATCCTTAAGAATCTCCGCCTTGGCCCGCGCTCCGCTGAATATCAGGCAACACGCATAAATAGTAAAGGCCGGCAGGAAAATTATTGCGGTTGACTTTGTAAAGACCGATAGCCCTATCGCAGTTCCTGCTAATAATAGATATTTTATTTCAGCGGAATTTTTGTACTTCAAGATAAAATAAAAAGCGAAAAGCATGAATAATATCATGACCGGCTCCTCAAACCCGGTCCTCGAATATGCGGGGGCCATTGTTGCCAGACCGTAGATGAAGGCCAGGATAATAGAAATACGCCTTGAAAAAAAAAGATTTGTGGAAATAATAAATATCAGCAGACAATTTATTGCCGATACAAGAGGGTTGGAAAAAGAAACAAAGAACATTGTTATGAAATCATGCGGGATGTTTTTAAAAAAATGCGCGGTTATATGACCTGTGTAAAAAAATACCGAAAGGATAACAGGCACGGCCAGACCTCCTCTGGAGCTGTATGTATTTCCGCCACTTCCCTCAATGCCCGACTTTTTCATATAGCCAAACCCATCTATATCGGTAGGGCTGTCATTAAATGCCAGGCTATGATTTAGCACGATGCTTTTTGCGGTAAGGTAATCCTCATAACCGTCTCCGCCGTAATGACCGATTGAAAATAAACAATACAAAGACATAAAGAATACCGCTATGGCTATGGCGCACATTCTTTGATTATTCATGCGAAAGAGCTCCTTTTTTCTTATCAAAACCGTGCCTCAATAAGATAAAACTGAATACAGGCCCCAATATGAACGTCAATGTCATCGTTATTATTCTGTCGGTAAGAGTCGCGAGCGCGCCGGATGCGAATGAGACATCGGTCAATGTAGAGACAGCTCCTACCGCAGCTTCTTTGATCCCGTAGGCGCCCGGGACTATGCTCATGAAATGCGTTATGATATTAAATGGAGCTATAAGCACGCAGGAAGTGAATGTAACGGGCAAAGAAAATATCCTGAATAGCACAAAATAACGCGCCGCCATAGACAATATTATCAGGAGATCCCAGAAAGAAAGGATCGTGATTGTCCTGGCGTCTTTACGAAGCACTTCCCATCCTTCAAAAAATTCATTTATCTTTACAAAGAGGCCCTTCTCGGGGAGTTTAATCCTCGGCATTAAAAAAAGCACCAGAGACCCTGCGATCATGCCAAAAAATAGCACTAGAAAAATTATTTTATCTATGCGGTGCGGCAGACCGGAGCATAAACTGAAAGCGAAACCAACCAATCCCGAAGCAAGGATCGTGATCAATCCTGTTGTGATCAATATACCCATGTATTTATTATAATCCAGATCATACTTGTTTTTTAAATACAGGCCGCAGGCCGCAGTGCCGCTTTTTGGGGCGAGATAATTATAGAAATTATTTACGCATGACATGCCGAACCATTCCTTAAATAAAAGCCTTATATTGAACGACTCCAGTATCTTCTTGGTCTTAAGCCCAAGGCATACTTTATTAGCAATATTAAGCAGCACCAGCAAAACAAGGAAATACGGCTTTATTGAGACCGCCTCTTTGATCTGATTAAAGTTCTTCTTTATATAAAAGGCAAACGCTGCCGTTATAATAATAATCAGCACTAGTTGTGCTATGTTTTTTTTAGACATATTTTCCGATGGCCTTTTCCAAATAATTTTTTACCACACCTTTGATATTGTCCATACTGCCTTCGGCTATCCTCACATTAGGCACTGCCCTGTACATATCGTCATACAGAACGCTCTTGACTATGAAGTATTCCTTATCGTATTCCCTTTTTCTGTCATAAGCCAGGGCCGGCTCCGACCTTAGAAAAAATACTATGTCCGGCTGTATTATACATTTCTTAAACATGACAAGGAAACCTTTTCTCATAATGCCCAAATACACGCCCTGCACGATATCGTCATAAAAATATCTGTCCGTAACTATGTTATGCTGTATATTATTTTTATATCTGTGATACTGCAAGTTAAAACACAAAAGATTGATGAACAGAACCATCTTTTTCATGCATTTCGAAATAAAAATAGATATACCGCCTTTTTTCTTTCTGAGATTTTCTTCCAGAGAGCGTTGTGCGTTTTTTGAAACTTTCCCGATAACCTTATGGAGTATCTTATGATAAAAGGAATCCCGTATAATATGCGAATATTCTGCCGTAATATTTCTTTTTCTTAAATAATCCAAGACAAATTCAGCAGCTGTAGTTTTGCCTGAACCATCGATCCCCGAAAAAGCTATTATCACTTTATCTCCACCCTTTAAGGTCCGCTAACGGCCGTAGCCTGGCCACCGGCTCTGCTATATTATTTTTTGAGATAACATCCAATATTTTATCTACATCCTTAAATGCCTTAGGCGCTTCTTCCGCGATATAACCATTGCCATAATCGTAAATCTTGACATTGTTTCCGCGCACTTCATCGATCACATTCTTTGCGTCAAAAATTTGCCTTGCCGCACCTCTATCCACCAGCCTTCCCGTGCCATGGCATGTCGAATAATAGGAGCCGGCGCATCCTTTTGTGGCAGCGCATAAAAAGGAATGCCGCCCCAAAGAACTGGGTAAAAGGACCGGCTGCCCTGTCTTCGAAAAAACAGGATGGCCGCTGAAATAGCGCGGCGGATATGCCCTGCAGGCGCCGTTCCTGTGCACATAATATTCCTCTCCGTCTATCCGTTCTTTCTGTAATGCATCGTGGTTACCGTCATACAGGATATTCAGGCAACCGCCGTCCTTGCCAAACGTCTTTTGCAGTGCGCGCTGTATGACAGAGGCCATATACGCCCTGTTCGCGTAACCAAAATTAATAGCGCAATAAGTACTTATAAGGTACGAACGCCCTTCTTCGTTATTTGCGTCTATCCCTTCGAATATAAAATTCTTTTTTTTGTTCCACTTATCCACCTTCCAGTATACAGTTGATTTGATCCTGTTTAAATTTTTATTAACTGACCTCAAGAAATCCCTGAGAATATATGATGACCCGAACATGCTGTAATAAAGCTTTTTATATATCTGCTGTGCGCCGAAAAGCTTTTTTGCTTTCTGAGAATAGAAATCGAAGATCGACTGTCCAAAATCTCTTGAATCGCTGTGTATCATGAAGCAAACCTGGCTCTTTTTAATGCCGAAAAGGCCGGCTACATCTTTATTGATTATATCGTCGATTACCTGAAGTTCTATAAAGTGATTGCCATAACCCAGGACCCCTATGCTGAAAAGGCCTATGTTCTGACACGCCTTCGGCACATAGGACATTATTTCAGTTATATCCGTTTTATCATTCTTAAAAAGAGACCCGTTGTTCTCAAAATTCATCAGGTCCGACGGATCAATGCCATGTTTTTCTACGGCCCAGCCCGCGCCTTCTTTTATGATATGCTTAAGATCGTCATGCGAAATTATAGGAGCATTTCTCATGGAGACCGAGATGTTCTTCTGCAAATATCCGAATATAGAATCCAGCGCGTTTTCGTTTATATCACCTGACGAAAATTCCGTCTTAATAAAAGACATTGCGCAGTTCGCGTTCACGAACTTCGGAAATATCCTGTCCTTTGAAAGAACGACTACGCCCGTAGGCGTATGGTAGGAATATTTGAAATGAACATCCGGCAGGGCCACTATCGGCCTGACAACGCCCTCGGTCCCGGCCATCTTCTCAAGTATAGTAGACGTATTTTCGTCTATACCGTAATCCGGGTGTGTAAATATCCTGACATTGCTGCTCATCGTTAAATCATCCCCCGATCTCAGAGTATATCTTATCGTACTCGGCCGCCATTGCGTCCATTGTAAAACATCTCTTAACACCATCCTGAGATTTATTTGCGACATCCGAGTAAAACTTTGCGTCCTTAAGACATCTTATCAGGTTTTCAGCATATGCATCCGCGCCATCTCCGCTTATTTTAATGCCGATGCCGTGCCTTTCAAGCTCGTCCAACGGCGCGATATTGCCGTATATTACAGGCTTGCCTAATACGGCTAATTCGAGTAAAACAAGCGGTATCTCTAAAATTCCTACCATCGGGCGCCTTACAGGCATGATGCCTGCCGCGCAACTATTAAAAAGCGCGGGCATATCCTCAACAGTATCCAGCAACGTAAAGTTTTCTACGCCATTATTTTTCAGCAATACGGCAAACTCTTTCTTTAGCTTCGCGTCTTCTTTCGTCCTCACGCGGCATGCCATCACGAATTCGGCATTTCGTATTTTTTTCGTAACCAGTAAAGCTATTTTCAGTAGCTCAGAAAATGAGTAGGAGTCATTTAATATCTTATATGTGCCCGGATATATTACGCGTGGTAAAGGCGCGTGTTTTAAATCGGAACCGCGCGGCGCGCCAAACCGCTGCGTCTCGACTCCCGGATAGACCCTGATTACATTTTTCACGCCGAGTGCGGTAAGTTTTTCTTTAGCGTAATCGGAGTGCACCACTACACGGTCGGCAAAGAATAAAGACGATATCGGCACGTTAGCGTTCTTATTAAATAAAGTATGTATCGAAGTTAATATCTGCACCGATTTCTTTCCATTCTTTTTTACGAATCTACTGTAAAAGCCGGAAAAATACGGCTGCGGAGTGATAAAAAATTGGAACACGTCTATTTTTTTAGCGATTAAGACTGTTATAAATAGCACATAAAGCTTCTGCAGAATCGACATGCTGTGCCTGCCCGGCTTCTGGAAAAGCGAAGGAATAAATGCTATGTTTGTTTCCGGAGCAAATTTATTTCCAAGCGATGACACAAAATAAAATAAATGCTTTTTTATGCGCTGCGCAATACCCATGACAATATTTTTCGCGCCATCATTGTAAGGCGGACTGATAGGGGCCATTGTTATCGTAAATATCTTCACTTTTTCCGCGCCTTTGGACTGATAAATACGTCCTTTAATCTTGATGCGATACCTGATTCGACTATCACCTTTTGAAATATTTCCGTGTAGTAAAGCCGCGCAAGGATCTTGCTGATAAAAACCGGCAGCCCTATGCCACTGAATATGTTTTCCATCTCAGCTGAAAATTTAAGTTTTGTTTTCAGGGTATGTTTTTTCGCTTTTTTATTAAATTCATTATATAATTTTTTTCTTAAGCCGGCTGACATTTCAGGGGTCTCAAACACAGGGTTATTGACCCAGTGCGAAGAATGATTAAGATATGTTTCTTCTTTCTCTCTGAAATATTTGTTCTGTTTGACCCATTCATAAAGCTCGGTTCCGGGAAACGGTATGGGGTTATAAAATCTTATATCAAATACCGGATATTTAACGGCCAATTGCAAAGATTCATAGGCGTCTTTTTCGGTCTCATGAGGCAGGCCCAATATAAAAAACAAAGTGACCATATAACCAAGGCCACATGCGTCGCTTATGGCCTTTTCCACGTCTGAAAGCTTTTCGCCCTTCTTAATAATGCTCAGCATCTTTTCGCTGCCGCTCTCTACGCCAAAAGCCAGGTAATTAAAACCCGCTTCCTTCATTGCGATAAGAGTTTGTTTGTCTATTGTATCTGCTCTTATCCCATTTCTGCAGCTTAGTATGAGCCCGGAGAGTTTTCTTTTTTTGATATCAGCGCATATATCCAATACCCTCTGTTTCTGAAAAGAAAAGTTGTCATCCACTATGTTGAATATCCTCATACCGTCTTTTTTATACCAGTACTCAATTTCGTCGACGACCGAAGACGGCGACCTTGTCCTTAACTTTCTCCCTATCGTGACCTTAACCGGACAAAATATGCAGCTATAAGGGCAACCTCTGCTTGTCAAAAGCGGTATGAAGCGTGGGTACTTATCCTTTTCTAAATATTCGTACTTTGGGAAGCCTATGTTATCAAGATCGATCTTGAAATCCCTGTCTCCGGAATACAGAACCTTGCCGCCTTCCCTGTAAAGCAACCCCTTTATCTCTTCCGGATTTTTCATACCGCTGCATAGTTCCAATATAGTATCTTCGCCTTCAAGCGCAACGCCATAATCTATTGAAATGCATTCTTCAAGGGTCCGCGCCCTAAAAGTGGATATGTGCGGCCCGCCTGCCACTATCTTTATATTTTTAAAGCTATCTTTTATAAAATCGGCAAGCGCATAATGATCCCTATATTTGAAGCTCATCATACTTATGCCGATAAGGTCCGGATTGAACGAGCTTATGGACTCAAGAAGATCCCTATTGCTATAACCAAGGGACATGTCAAAGACCTTATGCGCTATTTTTCCTTTCTTTAACGATTCGGAAATATAGCCCAGGCCTGCCGGCAGCCCCACATATTCATAATGCGACTGCTTATAGTTCGGCCGTATCAGCAATACTCTTTTATAAGCATTTAAAGGCTTCATCGCTTCTCCATGAGCTGTGCATACTGAGCAAGATAGTCGCCCGCTATCCTGTCCCAGCTGAAATTATACATGACATATTCTCTGGATTTTTTTGCCAGGTCCAGCCTTAAATCCGGCCTGGAAAGCAATGAACTCACGGTTTCGGCAAAAGCATTGTAATCGCCTTCCTTTATAAGAATCCCGTTTTTATTGTTATGCAGGGCTTCCGCGATACCATCCACTTCATACGCTACAACAGGCAGAGCATTCATCCCGGCCTCAAGCACAACCAAACCAAAACCTTCAGCGTCATCCTTTACCTTAATATTAGGCATTACAAAAACATCGCTTGCCGTAAATAATGCATTATAAAGACCGCTGTCATGTTCAACGTATCCCAGCCTGTGCGCCTTTCCGAAGAATCCCGACCTTCTAATGGCATTATCTATCTCGGGCGCCTGCGGACCATCGCCTGCCACCAAAAAAAGTATATCTTTGTTTTTTTCATTGATCCTCGGCATCCCCTCTTCAATAAACTCTTTTATGCCCTTTTTTGGCACGAGCCTGGAAACAGAAAGAATAATCTTTTTATCTGTTAACATAATCCCAAAATGCGCCGCTATTGCCCTACGGGCAATATCTTTGTCCAAACAGTTATTAATACGGCCCTTTATATCAATGCCATTGGGTATGACCGCAAGCTTATTCTCCGGAATGCCCCGCGCGGCCAGCCTTTCTTTTATATAATTGCTTACACAAATTATCCTATCGAGCTTTTTTGCCGGACACAATACTAAAAGATCGTACAAAATACCCGCATACGCCGAATCCCTTCCGTGCGATACAGACAGAACGGGCTTATTGAATAATATCTTGAGTAAAAATCCGAGAGGAGAAAGCACCAGGTCGCCTAGCTGAATAACATCCACCTTATTTGTAATTACCAATAAAACCGATACCATAAAGGCGTATGCCATAAAAAGCGGTAGAAAGAGCTGCGAGTGCCCCCATGCTATCAAATACACCTTATTACCTGCGGCAATACTGTCATAAAATTGCCTGCTTTGGGTCTGCATCCCGCCTATGCTGGGTGGAAATTTACGCGTTATATATAAAATGTTCATTTAAGGCTTAGACTGCTCCTTTCTCTGCCTATACAGGATCTCTTCCGATAGTTTCCTGTTAGCGGCAATAATATCAGCCAGAAGACCTGTAAATATCAGCTGAGCTCCTATTATGGTCAGGATCAGCGCCAGGATAAGAGATTGCACGTGCCCGCCCCTCTTTACTCCGAAAAAGAAGAAATACAGGTATCTGCCACCTAATATGGCTGCACCGCCTAAGAATAACGACCCTATCTTAACAAAGAACTTCATCGGCTCATACATAAGATATATGCGCAATATCGTTGCAATGGACCTCAGAATATATGAGGCGGTATTTTTAATCAATCGCGATTCCCGCAGCTTTGGGTTTGCTTTTATATCTATATGCGCCACAGGGATTTCCTTCCTCCCCGCCTGAATCACCGTTTCCAAAGTATAGGTGTAAGTAGAAAATACATTTAACCGCAATGCAGCTTCTCTCGTATAAGCCCTGAATCCGCTTGTCACATCGGGGATAGCGGTATTCGAGAACTTCCTGACCACCCAGCTTCCGAGCTGCTGCAAGACTTTTTTCAGCAACGAAAAATGCTGTATCGCGAACATGTCCCTGCAGCCTATGGTAATCTCTGCCTTGCCGTTTAATATAGGCCCTATAAGCCGCGGAATATCCTCGCCCTTGTACTGATTATCGCCATCCGTATTCACTATTATATCTGCGCCAAGAGCTAGGCTCTTTTCCAAGCCTCTCCTGAATGCCTCGGCCAACCCCCTATGCGAAGGCATGTCTACTATATAATCAACGCCCAGTTTTTTTGCGGTTTCAACGGTAGCATCGCCGCTCCCGTCATTTATGACTAATATTTTAATATCGTCGATACCTTTTATCCTTCTTGGTATGCTGTTTATAACTACCGGTAAAGTATTCTCTTCGTTATAACACGGTATCTGAACTACGAGTTTCATCTTTCACCTCTCAATTTAGTAAATCATTTTTCTAAAATAAACAAATTACTTCCAGCGCAAATATATGGAAAAAACTTTTCTAAAATATTACCCCATTTAACTGCAAGCTTGCTTTCGCCGTCATACGTATTTTTGTCTCTAAAGAAAGATGAAAATTCCACCAAAGAAAATGTATGATCTATCGGCTTATGAAGGACTACCCTATACCCTGCTTCATTAAATTTTGCCATTAATTTTTTCGGGGCAAAATATTTCTGATAATAATACACCTTCTTTTCTTTTGAAAAAATACTCCTTAAAAATGGAGATCTCTTCAGCCATACAATCGGGCTCTTAATGATAGTAAAAATATTTCTGTGAGGAACCGTTACAAGCGCTGTCCCCCCTTTTTTAAGCACCCTATACGCTTCCCTTAAGGCAGCATTCGGACCTTCTATGAAATGCTCAATCACCCCGAATGAGATATATGTATCTAAACTTTCGTCCTGAAACGGCAATGTCCTGACGTCGGCTGTGGCTAAACGAATATCGGGGTTGTAACTTTTCGCCTGCCTTATAGTAGGTTCGTTGTAATCGATACCTATTATATTGTAACCTTTGGAACGAAGATATCCCACCCACTGCCCCAGGCCGCATCCTGCTTCCAGCACTAATCCCTTTTTCGGAAGATAATTGAGATATACGTCGATTATCTTTTTGACTCTAGGATAATCGAATATTTCATTGATGGATTTAAGGTCCACCTTGCTCCAATTAAGTTCCCACGACTTCTTGGTATCTGATTCTATTTTCTTACAGAGCTCTCTTTGAATATCCATTTTTTATCTTTCAAATTCTGTCTGAATAACCGCCTGTTAGAGGCGTATACTGAAAAAGTGTTTTCTTTTGCCAGAGGCAGCATCTGAACCTTTCCGCCAGCCCCGGTAACAATTGCAACCCCAGCGGCGACGTCCCATAGCATTATATTATTTTCACGGTAAACATCCGCTCTGCCTGCCGCGACATAGGCTAGCGACAAAGCAGCGGACCCGATCAAACGGACTTTTTTATAGCTTTGAATTTGCTTGGTAAATTTTAATATACCGCCGGATGAAAAATCGGCGCTCACTGGAAAACCCGTACAAAGTACGGCGTTTGCTTCTTTGGAAACAGCGCTCACTCTTATCCGTCTTTGGTTCAAGAACGCAATTTTACCGGCTATGCCGGAAAAAAGTTCATTTTTATTGAAGTCGTAAATTACTCCCAACAAAGGCTCCTCGCCCCTCCACAGACCTACAGAAACGCAGCTTATAGGAATCCCGCGTAAAAAATTCATAGTTCCATCAAGCGGGTCAATAATCCAAAGAAAACGCTTTTCAGAATTTCCCGGCAGAAACCCTCTTTCTTCTGTAAGAATATCAAATTCAGATTTGGCTCTTAACATATTTACGATGATCTTTTCTGAATGTAAATCAGCGGAGATCTTTACATCTTTCCCGAGATCGGCCAGGATTTTATTGTCTTTTATTTTCGTCCGAGACAAAAACGCGCCGGCGCCGCGCGCCGCCTTTTCAGCGATAAATAACCATTTCTCTAGCTCATGCATTTCCCTAGTCATTAATATTTCCTTAAAGCTTCGATAAGGTTTTTGACCGCTTCCATTTCCATCCGCTTTCTACACTCAACCGTGTAAGAACCAACGTGGGGGGTAAGCATAACTTGCGGATATTTTATCAACGGCCCAGCATATGGCTCCTCTTCAAATACATCAAGCCATGCCCCTGCAATGCGTTTTTCCTCCAGCGCCTTTACGAGAGCGTCTTCATTTACAGCTCCGCCGCGTGCCGCATTAAGGATAAATGCGCCTTTTTTTATCTTCCGCAATTCATTCTTTCCAATAATACAATTGTTCCCACTGGAATGTATACTGATAATATCGGCTTCTGACAATGCCTTCTCAAGCGATAGGGTTGTTACATTAGCATCGCTATTCTTTATAAGCGGGTCTACTACCAATACCCTTACTCTAAAAGGTATAAGCAGCTGGCTTAATCTTCTGCCTATGCGCCCAAAACCTACGATTACCACTGTCTTCCCTTCAAGCAGGAAGCCTATCCGCTTGGCCCATCTGCCTTTATGAAGTTCATTGTCCATAAAAGGCACGGCCCTTATAAGACTCAGTATGGCTGCCAGTGTAAGTTCGGCAACAGAATTTACTGGAGCGTCCGGAGTTGAACATACTGTAATTCCTAATTCCTCGGCTGCCGCAAGATCCACATTAGACATCCCGGAACCACATCTGGATATAACCTTTAATCTGGATTTAGACATTATTTCTTTGTCTAGAATTTCTAATCCTGCAATCAAACCTGTTATGCCCTTTGACAATAATCCTAACAGTTCAGGTTTTGTTAGCCGGCGCTTATAAGGATTATCCATTACTTCACACCCTGCATTTTTAAGCATATCTAAGGGTTCCGTGTCAGTAGCTGCAAAAGATGAGGTGCTTATAAGTATCTTTTCTCCGAAAAATTGCTTCATACAAACATTATCCTTTTCGTTTTTTAAACCACATCCAGGTATAGATAAGATGGTCCATTATCATGTGGATATCCTCAACGGGCCCATATTCGCCTTTCGGCGTATTCACATGTACGCAGATATCGCTTATTTCCTTTAATTTACCTCCGTCAAAGCCGACAAGGCCTATAACTCTGCCTCCTCGTTTTTTGACCCATCTTGCGGCATTTACAACATTAGGGGAATTGCCGCTTGCCGAAATGGCTACAAGCTTATCGCCCCGCTTGTAATAGAGATTGAGCTGTCTGATAAAAATATTGTCATAACCGGAATCGTTTGCAATGGCAGTTATGGATGAAACATTGTCGGTAAGAGATATTGCGCGAAACGGCAGCTTCTCATCCTTGCGCGTCCCTAATCCAAAATCGTTTGCCATGTGCGAAGCCGTTGATGCAGAGCCGCCGTTGCCTATGAAAAACACGGTATTGCGATTTTTATGCGCCTTGTCAAATTCCCTGACGATACCTTCTATCACACCCATGTCAAGCCGGTCCATCAGGCCGCACAGATACCTGAAATAACCCTTGCTGAACTGGTGTATATCGGCCGAGTTATTAAAAAGAGTTTCTATATTTTCCATAATCCTCTTCGCCTTTCATTTTTGCCTTATAAAGATAAGATTTGAATACTTATCGTCAAGACGGTGCTGTTGAGATTTTTCAAACCCGATGGCTGTCAGGAAATTTGTTATTTTACTATACCGCTCCGTATCGGATTCAATCAATATACTTTTTACTCTGGGGAGTAATTTCACGGCCCCCTGCAATATCTCATATTCATTACCATCAACATCAAGTTTTATATGATCTATCTGCGGCAAGTTGAATTCCTCCGCAAAATCATCCAGCGAGTAAGAAAGAACGTGCTGGATCCAGTTATCGCCTATTACTGTATTTACAATAGTATTGCAAGATCCGCCTTCGGACGTCTGATTATATGAAAAAGCGTTTATGCGCTTATCGCTGTACAAGGCGATATTAAACGGAATAATACTGGTAAACCTGTTTGCTAGTATGTTTTTCTCCAGCATATAAAAATTAAAAATGGACGGCTCAAAGGCATAAACAAGCCTGCAGTATCTGGATGCTACCAAAGAGTACGCGCCTACGTTGGCCCCGATATCAACAAAAACGTCATTTTTCCCGAACGTTTCTATCCATTTTATGGTCCCCGGTTCCTTGGCGCATGAATTAAGGCGCAGATTATCACACATCAGGATATCGAATTTCGCGTAATCTAATTTATGAATGATTTTAATCTTTTTGATTGTGTCCGCTACAATAGATTTTGACCTGTTTTTTAAAGAATTCCACGATAGCTTCATTCAGATATCCTCCTAAGCAAGTTACTATGCCTTCTCTTTGGTAAAATCCCAAACTGCCTCTTTTCTGGTGATAAAGTAAAAGATTTTCCTCAAAAGACTATAAAGCCTGCGGGAAAACACGCTATCATTTTCTGCCAGACCAATCAATGGATAAAATATTTTGGGTAATTTTAAATACATCTGAAAAGTTTTGAAAATACCGTTCAGCTCTTTTCTGGACACGTCTTTTAAGTTAAGGCAGGAGTCTGTCCTGTAACCGTCCTCGAACTCTCTTTCTTTTGATATATCAAAAATATTTTCTTGAACACACAGGCCTCTAACCTTTGTGCCGCGATAGGGATGTAAAAAGGTAAGCGTGGTAGTCGTAGGGTTGGCCTTCCGGTTTAATTCAATGGTTTCAAATATATTTTTCCTGGTCTCATGCGGTATACCTATGATATTGAAAGATGAGCTGCGCACTTTATATTTATGCGCCAATTTAAAAACATTGATAATATGCTCATCGGAACAACGACGCTCAAAAATCTCTTCCCTTATTTTTGGATTACCGGACTCGAGCCCGACGCAAATATTGCGGCAGCCGGCGTCAACAAGTTTGGCAAACTGTTTCTCTCGGACCAGCTCTGCGTGTAAACTTACATTGAAAGGGATCTTTACGTTCTTTTTATAAAGACGACAGAACTCGTCCAAAACATCCTCTTTGTGCAGAGGAAAAATATCATCTACAAAGAACGCAAAATTAAGATTATATTTTTCCTTGCATTCCGCTATCTCTTTAACCGCCAGATCCGGGCGTTTTATACGATATAGCGCACCCTTGTTTTTATAGATATTGGACAGGGCAAAATTGGCGCAATAAGTACAGCGGAAAAGACAACCGCGCGTGAGAGAAAATATACCCATGCGGTACATCTTACCCCCCAGGGGACGTATTAAATGGCGCTCGTCAAACAAGCTCCAGTCAGGTTGCAGCAAAGAATCCAGATCGATGAGCGACCGCACATCATTACGATAGACTTTCCCATTGTGTTTTATCCATATATTGCCGACGTTTAGGATGTCTTTGCCTTCAGCGAATTTTGAGCACAATTCCGGAACGGCTTCTTCGCCTTCTCCGACGCAGATAGCATCCACGCAATCTTCAGCGATAACTTCCTCGGGAGAAAAAGTGACCGTAGGTCCGCCGAACAAAACAAAGATATTCTTATAGTCCCTCTTTATCGCCCTCGCAAGCTCTAAACCAAAACGGTAATTAGGGTCAACGACGCTGATACCGACGACATCCGGAACGCACTTTTCTATTTTTTTAAAAAGTTCGCCGATAACATCCGCCTCCTGCTCAATAATATTGTATTCAGAGAAGTCGGGATTACGCACCTGCAGAGAATATGCCCTTAATTGATCATCGCTGACGCCGCTACCGCATTTCACAAAAGTCGTGTCAAAAACATCCACCTGATGCCCGGCGGCCTTAAGATAAGAGATTAGATATCCTACCCCCAGCGGCATGCGGGTCGTCATCGTTTTATTGGGATATATAAGTAAAATCTTCATAATCCTTACTTTTTTATTGCCGCGATCCTCACATGTGAACTTAATTGAAAATGCTGCAAATACTCCTGAAGCGAGCGCAGAGACTCTTTGCCTCTATTATCAAAAATATATTTCCAAAAACCGTCGATAGATATACCACGATCTTTCTCGTACTCCCTCTTGACAGTCTCAACGTCAAACCTGCCCGGAGTGCTCACTTCGATTATTTCAAAACCGGCGTTTTTTATCCCGGAGATCATGGCCTCCAGCGACAATATGTTTAACCTGTCGGGGACTATAACGTTAGGAGAGATATCCCTCAAGACTTGATATTCAAACCCGCTTGCAGTAACGGACGTAATGATAAACAGGCCGTTCTTTGCGCAGGAACGATATGCTAAATCAAACAGATCCTTAGGCGAAAAAACCCTTTCTATTATTTCAAAGGCAGCGAAAATGTCCACCTTACCGGCGAATTCTCCGGTGTTTTTTAAAATTTTTGCGTTCTTTAACAACAGATCTTCTTGTTCATAGCACTGCGGCATCAATGAAATGGACGAAGAAAAGACACCGGATTCATTAAGTTCTTTTAGAAAATCCGGATACCTGGTGCCGTAATCTAAAAATATCCCTTTCTTGGAAAGATACTCTCCGACCAAATCGATAAGCCACTGGGTACGATAAGAAAAGACATTTTGTGCGCGCGTTTCCGAAGTTTTTTTGAAAAAAACTTCCCTAAGGAATTTTCCGGAACTGGAATCTTTATAGAAATTCCTCAGCGCTTCTTCGCTGGGACGCGGAGAAGCATACCAGGAACCGCAGATACCGCATACATGATAGGTAAAACCATTTTTAACAAAATGCCTCTCCTCTTTTTTAGACAGGCAACCCGGGCATTTAATATCCGTCAACAGCGATTTATCAGAAAAATATTGTTTTATGTCCTTAACAACCAGCTTCTTGTACTCATTGTAGATATGCTCTGGCCGAATCTCCGATTCTTTTAAATCATCTAAAAATACTACATTTCTCATATTTTCCCCCTTCCGCAAAGATCTGAAACACCGCCGGCATTTATGTTCTTATCATCGGCATATATCCTCTGGACCAGGTCCATTGTCTTTATCGCGTCATCCACCCCGCCATTAGTGATCGGCTTATCCTCTGCCACGCACTCTACAAACTCGCTGATCTCAGCTATCCAGGAGTCGTCGTCATCATAATAAACCATATTTTCCTGAGGATTAGGCATGGGGTAATTATTTTTGTCAAAAATACACCTGGCTATCTTTAATGTCTCCCTGCCATATGTCCGCGTTGAGGAAAGGATCCCGTCTATCTCCAAATACCCTTTTTCCATATATATCTCCAGCAGAAATTTATGCCTCCACTGTGTTGCCGAAGAATGAATCATCGCGGTCTGCCCGGTCCCGGCGTTGCGCAGCAACGCGAAGACATTATCCTCGACTTCCACCTTCCAGTACGAATTACCGACAAAGCTTTTAACCTCATCAAATTCTCCGCAAAAATAACGGAAGAGGTCGAGCATGTGGATCCCCTGGTCTATCAATATACCCCCTCCGGACAGCGCTTTCTTATTGCGCCAATCTAAATCATAACCGGCTCCTCCGGCTTTGCCATATATGCCACGCATCCACATTATATTCCCTAATCTGGCGCTCTTTACAATTGACCTGGCCTCTTTAACACCTTCGTGATAACGGTGGTTAAAACCGAATTTTACCTTTACCGAAGGATTGTTGACGGATGAGCGCTGAATCGCCTTTACATCTTCCAGGGTACAGCCTGGCGGTTTCTCGCTGAACACGTGAATCCCGCGCGATATAGCCTCAACGGCAATCTCCGGTATGTGCCGGTTATAAGAACATATGAACACGATATCCGGTTTTTTATCCAAAACTTTTCTAAAATCATCGAAAAACGGCACGCCCGGCTGCTGCCACACACCGGGGTTGATATCGCACACGCCCGTCAATTCAAGGGCGGGATGGCGATCGACGCATTCATGGCGTATCTTTCCCACCTTGCCGTAGCCGATAATCCCGACCTTATACTTTTTTTTCAATCTGTTCGTCGTCATTTTGTAAAATATTTATCCTGATAAATCTTCTTAAGCATATTGAACATGCGGTTGCCCTCATCGTCAAACTTTTCAGCTCTCTTTATCTGCTGCCAATATTCCTTCGGCATGCGGGCATATAAAGCAAACGTCCTTTGCAGTCCCCTTACCTCTTCTTTGGATAATTGAGGCATATCCAATGACACGTCTACGTTGATAGAGCCGGGGGTAAAACCCTCAGATATAAAGCCCTTTTCAACACAAAGTTTATACAAGGGTGTGCCGTGAAAAGGGGCGAAAGTAGCGGCATTTACAGTATCAAAAACAAGCTGACGGTTCAATCCAATAGTATCAAAAATCAGCTCCCGGGTTTCACCGGGGAATCCTATTATATTATTAACCGTTAAGGGTATTCCGACGTCGGCTATTATCTTCGATGCCTTTATCATCTTATCATTATCGAATCTTTTCTTTAGCACCTTCTTCCGAAACTCATCATTGCCGTGCTCGAGCCCCATGGACATGCGGTGGCACCCCACCTCTTTAAGTTTTTTTATCTTGTATTTAGTAATCACCTCGACTCGTGACTGCATCCAAAAAGGCAGTTTTATATCCGCATAAAAATCGATAAATTCTTCAAACTCATCATCGGTAAGAGTTAAAAAAGTATCGGAAGCAAAATAAACATATTCAGCATTCCATTTCTTTACCAAATACTGCACTTCTTCCTTGATCTTCTTCATGGATTTTTTCCTGAAAAATACTCCGGCATCACTGTCACGATACAGCTGTGAAGTCGACGGAGAATTACAAAAAGTGCAGGAATACGGACATCCCCTGTTAGTTTCTATCGGTATTGTCAAATATACCTTGCCTGCCATGGGGCGGAAAAATCTCTGCTTCTCAAATAAGTCGTAATCGGGAATTGGCAGCCCGTTCAGATCTATGGGCTTTTTTAATTTATTGACTATTATCCTGCCGTCTTTTTTGATGACCAGGTTCTCTACGCCAAAACAATCTTTGCCTTCCGACAAACGCTTGCACACCTCAATCAGGGCGTCTTCTCCTTCACCGCGGCATACCATGCTAATATTTTTGTTTGACAGGATAATTTCCGGCGCAAAAGTAGCGAATACCCCGCCGGCAAGAACAGGGATATCAAATCTTTCAATGGCTTTTATCATGCGAAGAGCGATCGGATATGTGCATTCCAGGATAGAAATGGTAATCAGGTCCGGCTTAAAATCCTGCACTTTTTTGACAAGATCGTCTTCAAAGAGCCCTTCATTAAGCCTTACGTCTCTTTCTCCATAATCAAAAGGACGGACCTGAAGATTTTCCTGCTTGGCATCATCCGATCCCCTCTCTTTTTTGTCGGCATAAAAAGTAGTATCAAACAAGTCCGCTTCAAAACCATTTTGCTTGAGTAAAGCTGTAAATATGCCGATAGAGATCGGCGGCGGATTTAAAAGTTTACCGTTGGGATATAAAAGCAAAGCTTTAAAAGGTTTCATATTTTAAGTTGGTTTTACCCAGCATGCCGTATTTCTCCGGCATCAGGACGTTAAAAGGTATATGTATTATATCTATAACCGGATCGACCGACCTTACAAACTCGTGTATTTGGGCCAGATTACCGGGAGTATCAGTGACTTTTGGAATCAGGGGCACCCTTACGGATACATGTTTCTTTGCCTCATGCAAACGCCTAAAATTATCCAAAATACATCCGTTTGACCTGCCTGTATATTTTTCATGAAGCTCGGGATCGATAAATTTCAGATCAAACAGGAAAAGATCGACAAAAGGCAAAATTTTCATGAAGGCTTCGGGCTCGGAATAACCGCTGGTATCCAAGGCCACGTTTATTCCGTTTTTCTCCGCAAGACTTGCCAATTCACAGGAAAAGTCTATCTGAAACAGCGGTTCGCCCCCGGAAATCGTTACCCCTCCTCCGGACATCTCATAATAACTTTTATCGCTAAGCGCCTGATGAATAATCTCCTCGGCTGGCAATTCCATGCCTGACCATAAAAGCGCTTTCAAACTGCAATTATTGACACACAAACCGCAACGATCGCAATCATCGCTTTTAAAAACAATCTTATCCTGCCAGTCAAAACATTTTTTCGAACAAAGCTCCACGCATCTGCGGCACCCTGCGCAACGCTCGCGCAAAAACAAGACCTCGGAAAACCGCGGGATATTTTCCGGATTATGGCACCAGACACAATTAAGGGGGCAGCCTTTTAAAAAAATCGTGGTACGGATGCCCGGCCCGTCATGCAGGGAAAACTTTTGTACCCTGGTAATAAAACCTTTTGCGCTCATTGCGCCCTCGCTATCACATGGTCCTGCATTTCTTTGCTTAACAAGACAAAGTAGTAAGAAAAACCCCAGACGCGGACGATAAGGTCTTTGTATCTATCGGGATGCTTTTGCGCGTCTAAAAGCTTTTGTTTATCCAAAATATTAATATTTAAAACACACCCCCCTTTTTGGCAAAACACTTTAACCAGAGATATCAGGATGCTCTCAGGATGCTCGATCTCTTTGAAAACCGTAAGCGGCAGATTTAAATGTAAAGTCGACCCAAATACCTGTTCACTTAAATTTAATTTACAAACGGAATTTATCACAGCGGTCGGACCTTTAAGAGCCGTACCGGGAGTAGGTGATATATGCTCCCCCACCAAAGAGCCGAATTCGCGACCGTCAGGCGTTGCGCCGACGCTATACGCCGTATGATTGAATAAATGATTATAAAGCCCCGGCAAGATTGGCCGTCCCGTGCGATCCTTATGCTCCTGCACCCATAAAGCGAATTTTCCGGCGATATCAACTGCCAGTTTATCCACGAAATCGTCATCATTACCGAACTTAGGGGCGCCCTTGCAAAGACCCTGCAAAACGCGATAATCCTGAAAATTATTACGCAGGGCCGAAAGAAGGTCTTCCCGGCAAATATTCTTTTTGTCATAGATTAAATATTTGACCGCCGCTAAGCTATTTACGGCCGTACCCAATGAACCTATGAAAAGCCCGTAAGTGTGATAACAGGACGGGTTTCTATATGGTTCCGTGGCATTTTCCAGAACATCAGGCATTGTTGCGGCGGTGAATAAACGCATGGGGTAAGCATCGCTGTTATAAGGGTCTTTAAGCATGACCCTTATCTGATATTTTATCTGTTTTAAATAAGCCTCATAGAATTCATCGAAGCTTTCCATTTTTAAAAAATCGCCTGTGCTCAGCCCTTTTCTAATAGGCGATCCTACATCAATTGAATCCTGCATCGAAGAATAATACTGCATCTTCTTTTTATCGGGAATATTCTCCGCACCATTAAACAGAACATGTTCGACGGCTTTAACGCAATCTATGTAACGAAACCAGGTCTCTCCGCACCCGTCGAGGATTATTTCAGAACAGCCGTCGTTACAATAGTTATAAGCGATTTTCTCAGGACGGCCGCATAGCTTTAATCCCTTAATAATAAAGTCGTCGTTAAATACGGTACATATGCCCCTGCCGGTAAGCTGCAGGCGAGCAACAAGTTCCAGCAGTCTCGGCGTACTATTCTTGTGTAAACGAACATTAATTTTTGGCTCGATGTATTTGTTGATGATCATGGATTCCAGAATGATGTAGCTGATGTCATTAGTCTGGTCGTTGCCATCTGCATCCTGCCCTGAAAGCATAATATTCTGTAAGGTGTCGCCTACCCCCGATCCGCGTTTTTCAAAACGAAACAAAAGTTCATCCACGATCTTTTTTGCTTCGTGGCAGGTAAGGATATTTCTTCCGACGTCATTCTTATAAAAATGGAAAAGATGCTGATCTGTGCGCCCGACAGTAGAAGTTCCTATCCGGAAGATCACGGCAAACCAGTAAAGCTGACATGCCTCGAGGAACGTCTGTGGGGCCCTTTCAGTCAAAGCAACACAAGTCTTATGGATTTCTTTTAACCCGAGTTTTTGCGCAGCCAAAGAGAATTTTTTCACGATCTCGATCACGGCCGAATAAACCTGTGCTATAAGCAACAGGTATTCCTTCTCATTGCCATTGAATTTTTGGGCATTGTCTAAAGCCTCTTTTTTAATTCCGGCAAATCCCAGAGAAAGAAGCCTGCGCATGCCCAGCGGGTAATGAAAGTTATCATGGTTGCGCGGCCAGACCGGATAAGGGGGAGAAACAAATGGACCGGCCAGATAAGAATCTGGGCCGACGTCTATCCCGATCTTATTAAGCCAGTCGAGATACATCTCATTATCCTTTTTAATAGTTTGGATGACAGTATTTGTTATAGGCATAATATTCCGATTACTAATTAAGCACAAAGGTATCCGCCGTCAACCGGTATTACGGCACCGTTGAGATAGTCGGACATCGGCGAAGATAAGAATATTACAATACCTTTTAGATCCTCGCCCTTCCCCCAGCGTCCCAGCGATATTCTTTGCAAGATCGCGGCGTTGCGTTTTTGATCCTGCTGCAGGGGCAATGTCAAATCCGTAGCCATAAAGCCCGGAGCTACAGCGTTAACATTGATGCCGTATTTGCCCAGTCCGTTGGCGAAGCTTTTAGTCAAGCCGATAATCCCGTGTTTCGACGCGACATAAGACGGCACTCTTAAACCGCCCTGAAAAGAAAGCATGGAGGCCAGATTGATAATCTTTCCGGATCTCTGTTTAATAAATATCTTAGCTGCCACCCTGGATAAATAAAACGGGACGGTTAAATTTATCTTCAGAACATCCTGCCAGTCGGTGTCGCTGAAATCCTCTACTTCACCGCGGCGGCTTATGCCCGCGCTATTAATAAGTATATCTAAACGGGAAAATTCTTTTTTCACCTGATTTACAACCTTCTCGAGGTCTTTCTCGGATGCCTGCAAAAGGTCGACCTTGATCCGTTCGAAAACAACGCCAAGCCTTTTTCCCAGTTTAGGCAAATAGTCGTTTTCCGAGCGATCCAGGGCAACGACATCGGCCCCGGCCTCAAGCAACCCTTCGGCAATTGACCGCCCCAACCCTTTTGAGGTACCGGTTATCAAAACGACTTTCCCCTTCAAACCAAATTTATCCAGCAACTTATTTTTCATAGGTTCCCGTAGCTCCTAAAAAAAGGATCGTTCTCCATGATCTTCGAGACCGCCTCGCGATCCTGCGGAGTATCGATCCCCTTAGTCTTATTGGGAGACAAGATCACCTTAACCTTGATCCCGGTTTCTATAAACCGCATCATGTCATCGGACTCGGCGATCTCCAGAGGCGTTTCTTTCATGGTTAAATACTTCAGCGCTATCTCCCTGGACAAGCCATAAAGTCCCAGCTGCTTGTAATGCCCGCGCGCCTTCCCGTAAGGGATGGGCAGGCGCGAGAAATATAGAGCAAACCCGTTTTGATCAAAAACCACCTTAACATTGTTGTAACTATTTATCTCCTCCTCGCCTTCCAAGATTTCAATAAGGTTAACGCAGAAAATGTCTTTCTCTTCAAGAAATGGTTTTACCAGTAAATCCAGCGTATCCGGGTCAAGCATGGGCTCATCGCCCTGTATGTTCAAAACAACGTCAAAAGCAATGCCGGCCTTATCCAGTTTCTGACAGGCTTCGGCAATGCGATCCGTGCAGCGCGTATGTTTGGAACTTGTCATGATCACCTTTGCGCCAAACGCCAAGGCCTTTTCTTTTATCTCGGTATCACAAGTAGCTATATAAATATCGCTGATATTTTTATTAAGCCTCGCCCGCCGCCAAACATGCTCTATCATGGTCTTGCCGCAGATATCCGCAAGAGGTTTCCCCGGGAAACGGCTTGATCCCATGCGGGCGGGGATCATAGCAATAATTTTCATAGACAACTCCTAATCTCCCTTAAACATTTTTTGGTATATTCGCCCAAAAAGAGAAAATCCACCCCAAAACCTATAAACTTAACCCCCTCCTTTACCCTCTCCTTGACCAAGACGGGCCGCGGCTCCACAACATGCTGGCCCATAAGATAACCAAACTTTTTTGATTTCCGATGGATCTCTTTAAGCGCAGACTTCACTCTGGTATCGGAAAAATCCCCAGGACAGCCCAGCGAAGCGGAAAGGTCATACAGCCCTATGATAAAACCATCCACGCCTTCAACGCTCATGATCTCTTCAAGATTTTCAACGGCTTTAATATGCTCCACCTGTACAATAACAATGCTTTTTTTCTGGTTCCAGTCCCTGTACTTTTTAAAATCAAGGCTATAACCCTGCGCACGGGTGAGCCCTGCCCCTCTTGTGCCAATAGGGGGATATTTCACAGCATTGACACACTTTTGGGCGTCAGCCTTTGAATTAACAAGCGGCACCAAAACACCGTGGGCTCCGGCATCCATAAATCTTTTAATAATATCATGATCATTCTGCCTGACCCGCACCAGTGGGGTTACCCCGCAAAGTTCGACCACCCTGATCAGTTCAGCAGCCTGGGCAAAAGAAAGCTGGCTATGCTCAGTGTCTACGACCAACCAGTCAAAACCTAACTTGGCCATGATCTCGGCAACCGCGCAGTCCGCGAGAGTAATCCATGTGCCTATCGTCACGGCGCCTTTGGCGAGCCTGTTCTTCAGATCCATATCTATCCCTTTCTTAGTTTTTTAAACTCATTCAAAATATCGTTTGCCATGTTTTCTATTATCGTATCCGGTTCGTTTCCGCCGGCAACCCATTTCCTGCAGAATTGGCTTATATCTTTGTGTGCGCAGCTTTTTTCCCCTCTTGCCTTTAAAAAAGCCAGAAGATCCTCATATTTATTACAGCAATTAAATCCGTCTTTAAATATATTTACAACTATACCGGCGGATTGCCAGAAATCCCCGATATCATATATAACGATCTTTCTGTGTCCTTCCGGCAAGAAGTCAAAAAACGCGCTTGTAATCATCGATATTATGAAATCTACGTGCTCTAAATAGCAGACCAGAGGGTCGTCCTCCAGGATGTAAAAATCATTAAACCCGACTTCTCTCATTACACGCCTTATCTTATCCTCATATCGGTACCTGGGGTGCGGTTTGATCAGAAGCGCCGCATTTCCCAGCTCTTTAACGGCCCTTACGACATCGGAGATATTCCTGTATTTTTCAGCGTCAGCCCTGCCTGTTTCCAGGTTCGGGCAGATATATAATATCCTGGTTTTGGACGATACACCCATCTGCCCAATGTTCTTTCTGACATCTTCCAAAAAAACTCTCTTAATGCTTTTTTTCCAGTTTATGTCATAACGCGGATCGCCGAAGACAAGTATCGGCGTATCCTTCTCGATATGTTCGGCGCAATATTTCTGCCTTTCATGTTCATGCGGGACATAGTACCTGTCAAAATTCAGCTGTTTTTGCTCAAGCTCCAGCGGATAACAGGGCAACCCGTTGAATATATCAAAGCTTTTAATACCCAATTCGTCCGATATTTTCTTTATATAATAACTTCCATAGGGATAATCGACATACTTCACAAGGCTTATGGTATCAAAAAATCCAATGGCGGGCGACAGCCCTGTCAACATTTCCCTTATGAATTTTTCTGTCATCTTGAGCTTCAATAATTTCGATCGCAGGCCTATGCATTTGTTTCGGAGGAACGCGCATTTTAAATATTTAAAAAATTCCACAAAGAGGCTTATGGTTCTTAAAATTAGATCTTTTCTCATGAAAAAGGAATAATCCATGACATTAAGTCCATAGGCCCGGATGATCTTCATCTGCGCCCTGGAAAGTCCGTCTCTATAATTATAATTCTGGTAAAACATAAGCGGCCTTGCGCCCTTCTCTTTCAAGCTTACCATAAGGGGCAGGCACCTCTCGATCCCGTTGCTTACATGGGACCAAAAAACAAAATCACATTTTTGTTTATTTTGCACTTGTTTTTCTCTCGTATATGCGAAGCATATGATAAATTATGTTCGTCCTTGCATTAATATATATCAGAAATGGCAGCATAGCAATACTTAAAAGGACGCTTTTTACCAGTACGCAACCATATATATTGGGCACCTTGACAAAAAATTCCAGCAAAAGAATAACTATCGAGGAATAAATAAAAGGCGTGGTTATCTCTATAAAAAATAAAACGATCTCCTTCGGTTTCATGAAATAGCGTAGAGCGTAAACCTGTAAGAGCGAGAAATAGATTAAAGATGCTATGGAAGTTGCCCAGGCCACGCCATATATACCAAAACCCTTCCTAATCAGGATGTAATTACCGATCACGCTCACAATTATACATACCAATATCACGCCAACAATTTTTTTATAGTCCTTGATTACTATCAGAAAATGCACCGCCTGCGGCGAGCAGGAGCGGAAAAACATATCTATCAGCAATATCTGTATTGCAAGGATCCCAGGCGTAAATTTAGGCAAAACCAGTTTTATGAAAACCGGCGCAATAAAAAATATCAGGCCAAGCAGCAATGGCAGGATGTAAGCATTTACCTTTGGCGGTATTATCGCATATTTCTTTATATCTTCCATATTCTGCCGCTTGCCATAGTCCTTAAGAATGTAAGGATAGAGCACCGTGCCGAAACTGGAAAGCTTGGCTATGTAATTTTTGGCCATTATAGAGATACTGTAATATCCAACAAAAACAACGCCTATCATCTTAGCTATCATGATCCTGTCCACACTTATCAAAATACCGTCCAGGAATCCAATGACCGTGATCGGAAAACCTACCTTGATCAGCTCGGGCAGGCCTCTAAAATCCATGCTCAGGCTGACTTTATATTTCACAAGCATATGCATAAAAATTATATTCAACGCCGACACGGCCATTATCGCCATGTACAAGCCGTAAATATTGTAATTCCTGACCAATAGCATGACTAAGATCAAATTTATCGCCGCATCAAAAATGATCGACTTGCTCAAAGCGTTAAAATTATTCCTAGCACGTAGAAGCAGCATATAATACCCGCAAAGCCGGTCCAGTATAATGTATACTGACAGGATAAGAAGCCCTGCCACGACCTCCGCGGGATACCTATTCCGGAAAACTATCGCGCTGACCAACAACATAAGGCTGGCCGCCAAAGAGGCCAAAAATATAAGGCTGAACGCTAGATCTTTTACGCGCTCTGCTTTTGCGCGGTTGTCCCGGCCCAGATTAAAAGGTATCTCGTAACCGGCGCCTTCCGCGACACCCATGGATATATACGATGAATAATCAGAGATAATCTTTAAAATGCTCCAGATGCCTGTGTAAAACGGCCCCAGGAAACGGCGCATTGCAATAGAAGTAAAAAATCCTATTCCCTGCGAAACATAACGGGCAAAAGTGAGTTCAAACGTCGCCTTTATTATGGATTTTTTTGTTTCGCTCATTATCAATCCTTATCAAAATAGTCAATCGCACTGCGATCGGGTAAAGGTATTTCGAGCACGAAATCCCTCGCCGGCGCATCGATAAAATTAGCTATAACGCTGATCGCCTCCGGTATTGTGTTAAATATCTTAAGAGAACTTCCAAAAAAAGATTCGATACTTTCGTCGATCTTAAATGTCTTATGCCATAGCGACATCACTGGTATCCCGGATACTGCGGCTTCAAATAACCCGGTTGACGGGTAGTCAAATATAATCCGTTCCGGACCATGGAGACACTTCGCCAACGGCCTCGTCTTTACGGAGATATTGCTGTATTTTTTATCTTTGATATAAGAAAGCAGGGATCGATGCTGCCAGCTCTGGCCGGACGCGTACTTGTATATAAAATGCCTATCTTCTATAGCCGCAAAATAGTCTATAATCGATTTTTGCATTTCATAATACCATGGAAGCGTATAGAAATTTACATTATATACATTAACGCCTGTAAATACTTTTGTAGGCACATACATTATAACGTTATTCTGACACCGCCTGTTCTTATACCTACTTTTAATCGCGCCAAGATAATGTGACGATCGAGATATGTTGCATTTAGCCGGAAAACCAGGCCGAATACAGTCTTTGAAGTACCTTTCCGAAATACTATCCATCGCAAAATAGTGATCTACAAGATCCAGCTCCGTGACCCCCGCAACTTTTGTGTCATACGTTATCCCATGCTGAAAAACTACCCTTTTATTATGATCCGCAGCCGCCAAAAAAGCGCCTATCGAATCCTCTTCAGAGCTGGAACGCGCAACAACATAATCAATGTTCTCTTTTTTGTAAAAATTTTTTAATAATAATATTTCTGTCAAGTTGCGCAAACAAACATGTTCAATAAAGTGCTTAAAATACGGCGTGATAACCGAAGAAATATCCAGGCCACATTTACCACTTATCCAGCCAATCACGTCTTTTTTCATGCGTATATCACTGAACGCCTTAACGCAATCACTTGTAATATCTTTTTGTCCGTCCGTATTGCATGATAGTTTTAGCACATCTTTTTGAATAATATCACTGATGAGAACAACCCTGTTTTGATCCTTGAAAAATACCCGGTTACCGCGCGCTATACTATCCTTTATTATCATATCTATGCCCAGCCATCCGGCATGAAGTACAAATAAGCTCAGGCGCGCCCTGTCTGCCGGCTTTTGGATAAATTTATTGATCTTACCGTATTTAAAAAAGTAATAGACGGATTTACAGCGCAGTCTTTTTAAAATTTTCTTTATTTCTTTCACCAAACAGTGCAATTGATTGGCAGGAATATTTTCCTGCGCGCCGCACTTTATAGATAGCGGCGTACCGTATTTTTCGCATACCAAAGTGACTAATTTCTTAAAAAATGTTCTTTTATTATTGCTAAGATCGTAGAAATCATCCACTGCATTATCTTTTTTCTTTAAGCAGACGTAAACGATCGAATCGGGCTTTATATTAAAAAGAACCTCCCTCAACACGCGGGCCTGTATAATAATGGAATCAATAAAATATTTTAGCTGATAAAAGTGCGCCTTTGATAAGCCTATGTTATGCTCTCTGCAATAAGTTATATTCTGTTTGAGGATCTCATCAAAATAATTGAACCATTGCAACTGGTCATTGAAATATGCATCTTCTTCTGTTTTCAAATCGTCAACACTATAATAATCTTCTATTAACTTATACTGAATGCCCGTACGCCCTAAATCATAACAGGCTTCCGGAGTCAGGGCTATAACCATATTATTTCCATAATCCACATCTGGAAGATGGTCTTCGACCAAATAACATTTCTTACCGCTTTTAAAATTATTTATCACGATTATTATAGCCTTTGTCCCAAATATTATCTTTTACCCACTTACCGTTCTCTTTTCTCCAAACTCTGGGGTCTCTGAATGAATCCGCAACTTTCCAAAACTCATCTTCGGACATACCCACGTATTCTAACCAATAATACAGATCACTGGAGACGACATGATCGTATTTCCTGACCATTTCAATGCCTTCATCCCTCGTCATATATCCCATGCGTATGTCTTTTGACGCATGATCTGTTGCCCGGCCATAACCAAATTTAATATATTTCATAAGGTCGTGAATCCCGTTTTCATACCTGTCATCAAGATTCGATATTTTCCTGTAGGTCCTCTCAAAAGGCGTTTGACTCGGCTTCCAATTGTATTTCTGCTGCACCATCTTTGCGTGTTCATTAGGGTCCCATTTGAAAAAATTGCCTATATAAAGACCCCTTACACCTACGCTGAGGATCTCCTCGTCGCTAGGGTATTTCGCCCACAAAAGGTCTTTTTCGCTAAGCTTTTCGACCGGGTCGTTTAACATGTCATACCATTCAAAGCCGCGCAACCCATGTTCATGCCTAACCCTGGCGCTGAATTCGACATAATCATCGGGATCATACATTCCGGATATGTCCCAGGCGATTTCTCCCCATATTATAAGCGGTGTTTTGAATCTCACGGCCATCTGTATCGGAACTGTAAAAATACCGCAATGTGCGTGCCAGTTCATGTCACCCATTTTTCGAAAACAAAGCCTGTTCATTTTCTTAAGCGTATCTACGCTAGGCCCGACCACGACATGGTCCGCATCAAATACATGACGCATCCGGTCCCTGTTATAATCGCCTTCCGGAAGATAATTATTCCCATGATAAGTAACTAAAAGTGGCTTAAGCTTGTACTCGTCAACTATTATATGCGTCTGATAATAGCTGTCTTTTCCTCCGCTGACAGGAACTATGCAGTCATAATTAGATTTATTTGAAGCTCGCGCTTCTGCTATTATCCTGTCGAACCTTTTTTTGCGCTGTTCCCAAAAATCGCCATTCATGCTCATCAGTTTTTCAAACACACGGCATGAGCTGCATACTCCTTCTTCGTCAACGTACAGATTTACCGCAATTTGGGGATAAAGGCAGTGCTTACAGTATTTCATACGATTATCTCTTCTTTATTTTGGAAAAGTTCTGAATTCCTTACATTACAACCTTTTTCATATAGATATTTCTTCGCCAGATAAACACTCTGATCTATGTAATGAAATATATTCGCGGCAGCAACAGCATCCACCGCGGTAGTATTTAGTGCCTGCGCCAAATGTTCCCATTCGCCTACGCCTCCGCATGCTATAACAGGTATGCGCACTGCCTTGCTGATGGCACCAATAAGATCTATGTCATATCCGCTGCGCATTCCGTCGCGATCTATCGAATTTATCAGTATTTCGCCGGCTCCGCAATCTTCGACTTTCTTCGCCCAACTGGAAGCATCGTATCCCGTAGGCGTCTTTCCGCCGCGTGACATCACCATATGACTACCGCAGGATAGCTTTGCATCGATAGACACTATTATGCATTGCGAGCCGAACTCTTTCGCAGCCTGGGTGATAAATGACGGGTCCTCCAGTGCCTTGGTATTGATCGCTATCTTATCAGCTCCACTCTTCAGCCTGATACTTATATCGTCCAACGATCGGATTTTGCCTCCAACAGTAATCGGCATGTAGCATTCTTTGGATACATCATTAAGAATATCTATTATATTTCCCCTATTAGGGTAGCGCAGGTCCTCTCTCCGGATATCGTAAATATCGTCGCTTGTTATGTCGAGATAGATCAGTTCGTCTGAAGCCCAGTCGCTCATACGCCGCACAGCGGTTATCGGATTACCAATATTTTGATAGCGGCAGAATCCTTTGCTCTGCACAAGAAAACCGTTTTTTAGCAATAAAACCGGTATCAGTCTTTTCTTCTTCATTTTAGGCTCATAAAATTCTTAAGAAGCATTATACCGGCTTTCTGACTTTTTTCCGGGTGAAATTGTACTCCATATATATTATCCCTATTAACTATGGCTGCAAATTCTTCCCCGTAATTTGACGATGCCATCATCTCTTCCGAGTTTAGCGGCTCAAGATGATAGCTATGAACATAGTAAAAATCAGTATTATCACTCATGCCTTCCAGTAAAGGACTTTTTCTTACAACCCTGATATTATTCCACCCCACATGCGGCAATGATAAGTTCGGGGCATTTATTCTCTTCACGGCACCGGGGATCCATCCCAGCCCATCGCAGGAACCGTGCTCGTGCCCGACATCGGCCAATACTTGCATACCGACACATATGCCCAGAAACATCTTCTTCTTATTCAAAACACTGTATTCTAGCAGCTCAAATGTCGGCATTTTTTTTATCTTATCAATAGCTGCTTTAAATGCGCCTACGCCCGGCAACACCAGATGAGTAGCCTTTTCCATGTCTTTGGCATCATTAGATACCATTACTGAATCGTGAAAACTTTTAAATGCATTATAGACTGAATTTACATTTCCAAATCCATAGTCTATTATACATACGTTAGATTTTCCTGAGGTCATATCAAAACATCCCACGTTAATGGGGTGCCCTTTCTGATGTTCCGCGCGGCATTTTTCCCTAAGACTTTCTTGTAATACTTAGGTGCAATTCCATATGCCGGCCTGATAGATTTCACATTATCCTGAGTAAGCTTTGACCCTTTAACAATGTCACGAACAGCAAAAATAGATCGCCTGAAGATACGGTTATCCCTTTCGCCTTTAGTAAGCCCGTAGTGGACTTTTCCCAGTGCCTTTTCTGCGGTTCGTATACAGGAAACGAGCGCGGCAAATTCATGCGGCTCTACGGAGAAAAAACTATCCGGCGTCTTCAATCTGCGTGACAAGATAAAATGCTTTTCCACCATAATGGCGCCAAGGCTGACAGCGGCAACGGCAACGCTGGTCCCGCAAGTATGATCCGACAGCCCAATCGGAAGATCGAACCTTTTTGCCATATCGGGTATCGTCCTTATATTCATCTCTTCCGGAACTGCCGGATATCCGCTAACACATTTCATCAGAGTGATATCTTTTGCTCCGGCTTTTTTTGCGGCAGATACCGCATCTTTTATCTCAAGAATGGTCGCCATGCCCGTTGACAATATGATCGGTTTTTTAGTCTTAGCCGCATATTCTATCAACGGCAGGTCTATTAATTCAAATGATGATATTTTGTGGCAGCTCACTCCTATCTCTTCCAGAAAATCCACCGAAGTCCTGTCAAACGCGGAAGCAAAAAATACCAGACCCAATCCGTCCGCTACTCTTTTTAACCTCTTAAACCAGTTCCATGGAGTATAAGACTGCCGATACAATTCGTAAAGCGTCTGGTTGCCCCAGCTAGGGTGCTTGATCCTGAAATATTTGCTATTCGCGTCTATCGTTATAATATCCGGATTGTAAGCCTGAAATTTTACCGCGTCTGCGCCACATCGTTTTGCGGCCCTTATCATCTCTACAGCGCGCGCAAATTTTTGGCCATGATTTGCCGAGATTTCGGCTATTATAAAAACACGGTCTTTTCTACCAGCCATCTGGGCACCTTGCCTTATAAATAATGCCTTTATCATTATGTCCGGCATATTTGTATCCTGCCTTTAAAAATACCTTGCGCGATACCTGATTTTCTTTTTTGATCTCGGCAAATATCGGCTTGGAGCTCCCAAATTCAGAAAAAGCTTTTTTCGTCCCGAGCTTCACCATACCTGTACCAAAGCCTCTGTTAAAAAAAACCGGATTCGTATTAACGCTCACTATTACTGATCTTCCCCTTACCTCGAACCTTATGACGCCCGCCTTGTCCTGCCCCTGCTGGCATATATATATTCTGGAATTATTATCCTGCATCTTACAGTCAAACCATTTCTTATGCGTACACCATGGTACGGGCTTATCATTAAAACTGTTCTTTCTGATTTCGGGCCTGTTCCTCCATTTCCACAGGTCCTTGCAGTCGTCCCGGGTCGCAGTCCTTAAAATAAAACTCTTCTCTTTCCCAGTCAATGCTTTGAAAAAGTCTATATCTTCTTTAAAATCAGTCAAGTCTTTTGCAGGGTCCTTCGGGGTCTCCAGCGTACAGAGTTTGATGCTGCTTCCGTTTTTTTTGATCGTCTCCATTATAGCGCCTAGATCGCACTCGCTCCGATTTAAGCAAAGGTGGTCATTGGCCCCCGAATTGTAACTTATCCCCGCGATATGCATTATCTCCGGCTTTAACCTTAAAAAATCATTGATGACTTTAATACGTTCTTTGTGCGAACTATACGCGTAACCAACTGCGTGATTTACGTCAAAACAGAATCCAACATTTGCTGTTTTTTTATAACGTTCTATCTCCCGCGGTGAACTGCCCACGCAGATAGTGTTCTTAAGCCCGTGCACCGGTTTATTCTCTATCAATATCCGTTCATCGCCAAGAATCGCGAGCTGCTCCTCGGCTTCGGGTCGCTGTCCTAATACGCCACAGTGCACGACTATGTACCTGGCATTCAACTCATCCGCGAAACATTGTGCTTCTTTAAAAAGGCGCCTATTGCGCCCCCTCTTGTCTTTGTCAGCCAGGTTGAATCCGTGTGCATAATGAGGTGCGTGTACTATATAGGGAACATCTAAACTTTTCCATAATTTGATATAACGTGAGATAGTGCGCGGGACCGCGTAAAGTTCTATGAAATCGTAATTCCCGCCGCTATACATCCTTGCGGCGGATTTGATATAGCAACTGTTGTCAGACCATAGCTTTAGCCCTATCTTCACGACCGCCCTCGCTCGCTTATCTTCAATGCATCGATAAATTTAATTACCCGTTCTAATCTTTTTTTATCTGCACTGATACCGGAAAATTTGTTGAATATCTTATATAGTGCACAATAGTCATCCATGGTATCCAGCGTTACGCGTATGTCAGGCCTCCTGAGCTTCGGGATGGGCTCAAGATAACACACATTAAAAATTTCAGTGTTTTTATAAATATAGGTCGTAACATGCTCTCTATCATGCGCCCGTCTTGCGGCCCTTGAAACCGCAATAAGCGTATCTCTACGAACCACCTCAACGCCGGACCCGTAAGGTATATTTTTCATTGTCACTAGGTCGCATCTCGTACTGGTGATTTTGTTAACACATAGATCTATAAAAGATGTTTCCGTCAAAGGATTATCAGCCGTTACGCGCACAATAACATCCGATCCAAGCCTTAAAGCTGCCTTCGCATATCTATCCAGCACATCTTCTTCGCTTCCTTTAAAGGAGATTACTTTATTTTTACTGGCCTCGGCCGAAATGATTTCGCCCGCTTCTCCGGTCGACGTAGCTACACATACAGAATCGACCGTCTTCGCGCGCTTGGCGGCATTTATGGCCCTCGCGAGAACTGTCTTGCCGCAAAGATCCATCATGGCCTTGCCCGGAAGTCTCGTCGAACCCAAGCGCGCCTGTATAATAACCGACACTTTTTGTCTGCCGCTTACCATGCCGTCCAACCCCCGTCAACTACGATATTGGAGCCCGTAACATAACTTGATGCGTCTGATGCCAAAAAAAGCAAGGCCCCCTTCAGATCTTCAGGGTTACCTATCCTTCCCAGCGGAATTTTGTTTTTAAGATTTGACATGAATCCCTTATTTTTTTGGATATCCCTGCTCGGAAATGCGCCCGGAGTTATTGAATTGACCCTTATATGCTTAGACGCAAGGTGACAAGCCGCATATCGTGTGAATTGTAGGATTGCTGCCTTTCCTGCCCCATATGCGGGAGGATTATTTAATTCGGATTTTCCGTATATACCCGAATACGGCGAAACAATGCCGTAAATAGAAGAAATATTGATTATCGAACCGCTGCCTCGCTTCTGCATATATGGTATAACGGCTTGGGTACATCTAAAAACTCCGCCTGCCGTTCCGTCAATGCCGCAGTTCCACATATCTTCCGACATAGACATCATGTCACATTTAAAACTGCCCCTGTGCCCAAAATATGCGTTATTTACTAATATATCTACCCCACCCATCTTTCTGCTGATTAGCGACATTGTTTCTTTTACGCTTTCAGCGGATGATATATCGATCTCTATGCCTAAGGATATGGTTTTATACTTCCTCATTAGTGTTGTCGCCGCCGATCCGCATTTTTTAATATCCCTTCCGGCCACTACAACGCGTGCGCCTGCCTGTGCAAGGCAATCGGACATCGATGACCCGAGATGACCCGCACCTCCTGTAACTACCGCAACTTTATTCTTAAGCCCGAAAATGCTATTCTTTTTCATAGCCACCCTTTTTAGTTTTACTAAACCAAAGAGACGGAATCTTCAGTCTCAAAGGAATGTCCGAAAAATACCGAAACAATCTTTTTTTTACGTCTTTGCCTATCCGTGCCTTTCTAAAAATATTTATATCTTCCAGTATCTGATCGCTTGACTCCGCTCCTATAATAACGCTGGATATCTCCGGAATACTTTTTAGGAAACCAAGCGCGAGATCATGAATACCGACGCCCTCACCACGCAAGAACTCGCGCAGCCTCTTTAAATATTTTGCGTAGAATTCCATTCCGCGCGGCATCCGGTCCGGGTCCAGAAAAAACAATCCCTGCAAAAATACGCTTCGCGCAAAAAGTATCTTTCCGCTTTTCTTGATACGTGCCAAAAGGCGCGGCTCGATAAATCTATGGTCAAAAAGATTTATAGGCACCTGTATTGCCCCTATTTCATCCATCGACAAAGCAGCTTCGACTTCATGGGCGTAATAGCAGGAGGCGCCTATCATACCTATTAGCCCATCTTTTTTTATCCTCGATAAGGCCTCAATAATTTTTTTCCCGTTTGATCCTATATCCGATGCGTCATGTAATAGATAAGCGTTAATCTTATCCTTTTTTAAGCGTTTTAACGATCCCAGGACACTTTTCCTGATATTCTCATATATCAGATCACGGCCGGCGTATTTTAATTTCCCGACACCGGGAAGCTTAGAGATTATAAAAGGCTTGCACTTATTACTGCCTATAAAACGCCCTAAGATATCTTCGCTCTTACCATAAGCGCTTGCGGTATCAAAGCTATGTATGCCGTTATCGAAAGAAACTTCGAGTATCCTGTAGGCTTCTTTTTCTCCTGGGCATCCCGTTCGGTTTGCAATTCCATAATGCGACCCGAGCTGGGTAGTCCCCAGAGTCAGTGCCGTGATATCTTCTTCTATTGCACGCTTCTTGAACATAGAACACCTATGACCGTTTTTGCGACGTACAGGACTTCTTTATCCGACATTCCCGGATGAAGTGGAAGCGAGATGGTATTGTTATAAAATCTCTGAGCGTTACAAAATTCCGACGTCTTGTATCCTTTAGACCTATAGTATGGATGGCTTGTCACGGGTATATAATGAACCTGAGCGCCTATGCCTTTATCATGCAACCTCTGATACAGCCCTCTCCTGGATATACGGCACCTTTTTTCATTTAACCTCAATACATAAAGGTGCCATGCGTGCGTCCTGTCCGGAAAATCTACGGCCGGCAATTTTACAAGGTCTCCCAGATTTTCATTAAATGCCTTGTCGTACATGCTTGCTATTGCGCTGCGACGCACAAGGAATTCCGGAAGCTTATTCATCTGGCTATATCCTAACGCGGCCTGTAGTTCTGTCATCCTGTAATTAAATCCGATATCAAGCATTTCATAATACCAGCCGCCATTTTTTCTAAGAGCCTCTTTTCTCTTATAGATACCATGGCTGCGCAAAGCAAGCATTTTTTCATAAAATCTTTTCGAGTTAGTCGTAACCATACCGCCTTCTCCGGTTGTTACGTGCTTAACCGGATGAAAACTAAAAATACTCATATCGGAATATCTACATGACCCCGTGCGGGACTCGTTATATTCGGAACCCAGAGCATGGCAGGAATCTTCTATTACAATTAGGCCATGCCTTCTTGCAATATTATATATTTCGAACATATCGCACGGAAGGCCCGCAAAATTTACCGACAATATGGCTTTTGTGGTGGCAGTGATCTTCTCTTTTATTTTGCCGGCGCTTATATTCATGGTTTCATAATCGATATCAACGAATACTGGCCTGGCGCCTGTATACAACACCGCATTCGACGTGGCCACGAACGTAATCGGTGAAGTTATAGCCTCGTCTCCTTTTTTTAGACCCGCCGCCAGACATGCCAGGTGAAGTGCCGCGGTGCCGCTTGAGACTGCAAGAGCGTATTTCACACGGCAGTATTCCGCAACTCGCTTCTCAAATTTTTGCACCATAGGACCCTGCGTGATAAGATCCGACTTCAGAGCCTTGATTACCTCCCGTATGTCATTATTATCTATATTCTGCTTTCCGTAGGGTATAAAACGCATCTTTATACGACTTCCTTATTGATCATTTTTCTCATATCCTCTATCGAATACCAGTCTTTATTAGTATCGCTGCTGTAACCATCGAATCCGAAACCCAGTGCACGACCGCTGTCTTTTCCGTTTTTACGCACAATTATATACGGATATGTCACGAACTTGTCTTTATACTCATAAGTGTAAATACCGTCATCCTTAGGCACTAATATCTCATGCAGCTTTTCGCCCGGTCGTATACCTATTGTTTTTTGCCTGCAGCCGGGGCAAACCGATCTGGCAAGGTCGGTTATTTTAATGCTACGCATCTTAGGAATAAATATCTCTCCACCTTTCATCTCTTTTATACTGCTTATAACAAAATTAACACCCTCTTCGAGCGTTATGAAGAACCTGGTCATCCTTGGGTCCGTAATCGGAACTACGCCACTTTTTCTGCATTCCTTAAAAAACGGCACGGCGCTTCCCCTTGATCCGAGAACGTTGCCGTACCGCACCACGCTGAAAAACGGTTTACCCGTACGGTAGTTATTTGCTGCTATAAACATCTTTTCTGCACACAATTTTGTAGCTCCATATAGATTGACTGGGTTTGCCGCTTTATCGGTACTAAGCGCGATCACTTTTTTTACGCCGTTATCTATCGCTATATTGATAACGTTTTCTGCGCCCATAATATTCGTTTTGACAGCCTCGAAAGGATTAAATTCTGCGTATGGTACGATCTTTAAAGCCGCAGCATGTACGACTATATCCACGTTATAAAAAGCCCTGTGTAACCTGTCAGGGTCACGCACATCTCCCAGGAAATATCTTATATTCGGATATTTTTCCTGACTGTATATCTTGCTCATTTCGAACTGCTTCATCTCATCCCGGCTGAATATTATCAGCTTACACGGCTTGTGGTATTTCAGCACTATTTCGGTGAATTTCTGACCGAACGAACCGGTGCCTCCCGTGATTAGAACAATCTTATCTTTAAAAATATCCGCATTCTTCATTTTACGCATCTCCTTTTAAGCTTTTAATATTAAGCTTTATCGACGTCTTCATGAACCCATCTGCGCGCTTTATTGTAGGCTTTTCCGACCTTATCTTCCAGTTTGGGCGAGACTAAACGCAAGATCTCTTTACCAAGTATGCGGTACTGCTTGCCCACTTTAGCAGTCTTAATAATACCTTTTTTGATCAGACGCATCGTGGTGCTCGGACTTATCTTTAAAAGCTGTTGCACTTCTTCTGTTGTGTATATTTCGTTATCCTTTATCTCCATATTTTTTCTCCTTATGTATTGATACCAATTATACCGATTAAACGGAAAAAGTCAACAGCAATCTATAGTAGTCATTGGTAGTCATTGGTAGTCAAAAAGCTGTGCTCTTTTGGGTGTTTTCAGCTGTATTTGCGAGATAAGGCGGTTAGCTTTATTATCAGTATGCTTATGAAGGATTTTATTGCATCCTTTACTGGCTTTACTTTAGACTCGCTCTTGTGGATCCATCTAACGGGTACCTCTTTTATCTTAAGGCCGTATTTATTTAACAAAAACAGCAGCTCAACATCAAAGCTCCAGTCATTCATTTTTTGTAACTCGAATATACGGTAGGTGGTTCTTGTGTTATAAACCTTAAATCCGCAATTAAAATCGCTTAAGTTTAATCCAAGTATGAGCCGCGCCAGAAAAATATAAAATTGGCCCATCTTTGCCCTAAAAAAAGGCTGCGGCTCTTCCACATTGGAAGTTTTAAGCCTTCTCGATGCTATGACGGCATCATATCCCTCTTTAAGATAAGGCAGGAATTTGTCAAATTCATAAATAGATGTAGAATTGTCGGCATCCATGAATAGCGCGTACTCTCCTTTAGCGAAAAGAATCCCCCTCTTTACTGAATACCCCTTACCTTTATTGGCGTCGTTCTTAAGGACTTTGAAATCGCTGAAAAGATTCGAGCAAGTTTGAGTATTTTCAAAAGTCTTGTCCTTGGATCCGTCGTCTATGACAATTATTTCATATGAAAATTTTTTTTTATTTAAATAACCCGATATCTCTTCAAGCGTCGTCCGGATATTTTTCTCTTCATTGTATGCAGGTATGACGACTGTTAAAAGAATGTCCTGGTTCACTTTGCGCCTCCTTTTTTGTAAAATCATAGATAAATATGGAATGACCGGCTGTTGCGGTCGGTTTATGTTCCTTCGCCCACTTAGCATGCTCTAAATATTGGGCGCTTATCGCATATATATTATTTCCCGGTACCTCAAATTCGTCGGGCGTAAACTTTCGATAATGAACGCCATAAACAGCCGGGTCTGCCTGGCCGAAATATTCTAACACTACCTCTTTTACACTATTTTTTTCCATATACCGTGATAGCGACGGCAGGTCCTGTCCCCAATCAACATTTGAATCTCTAATATATTTATATCCGTTTGCCGGGCCTCCAACAGCTTCATTAAAGTAGCCCAGATAATGCGGCCATGCCGTGAAGGCCGAAAAGGCGTACCAGACAATCAATAGCGCCATGGCAATAACCGCGGCTTTATTCTTCAGGAACTCCACGCTTCTGCCCGCTATCATAAAACAGAAAGGATATACCGGCAATATGTGCCGCAACCCCAGCTTCAATCCGCTTAGAGACGATACTGCCAGGAATATGACAGTAAAGATAAGGATAAACCTTTCGCCCATGCCGAGCCTGCGCCTTAATAATGCCATAAGGCCGGCCAATAATAGTATTATTGCCGCGATGGGCGTCTTTATCAGGAACGCCGTGACAAAATATAGCGGGCTTCCGTGGGCCGACCATCTTCCCAGGAAAAAAGTATTGTGGCCCTCCTGGCCGTGGCGCAGGACCCCTATTATACCGAGCATGTGTGACGGCAATGGCACCGGAACTTTCAGTAAAATATCGTCCAGTCTGCGAATGGCCTCGGGTCCCGCGGCCGGGAATATCTTCTTGGCGATACTGTGCGCGATCTGGAGCTTTTCGTCTACTCGCATCGCATCCTTCAATAATGGCTGAAACTCAAAGCCGTACCCGGCCCAAATAACTATTAAAGACAATAGAACTATAATAAAGAAGTTTAAAAGAGCGAGATTGCTTCGTCGTTTCGCTCCTCGCAATGACAGTTTTTCAGCAATCCCGAATAATTCAAGAAGTGGAATTAATAGAAATACCGGATAGAGCAGGATGGCCGTATACTTGGACAATTGCGCCAGGCCAAGGGCAAGGCCCGCCAATACAGCGTTCTTCATGGAGGGCTCTTTCAAAAATAGCCAGAATGTATAACACGATAGCAGGATAAAGAAAGCGGCTATCATATCCGTAGTGGCAAGACCGGAATGCGCCAGCATCTCAGGAGATGAGGAGTAGAGGAACAGGCTCAATAAAGCCGCCTTCTCACCCCAAAGCGCCTTTGCCCACACGAACAATAATAGGCCGCATAATACACCCACAAGCACCACTGGCAGCCTGGCGGCCCATACGATCGCGACCTGTCCTGCATTGTACTTATAGAAAAAATCCCTGCCGAAAACAGAACGATCCGCCGCTCGCCATACAGCCTTGTCGTCAGGCATGTCTATATTCATGAATAACTTCAGGGGCAATGCCACTATGTATCGCGGCAGCGGCGGCTGCGATGTATCCATCTTGAAATCGGCCTTTGTCAATAAAACATACCCCACGGGTATATGATGGGCGATCTCATCGCATGTTGCGGAATTCTGCCGCATACTTGATATAGTTAAAACAGCAAATACCAAAAGTAGAATTATTACAGGTATTTTTGTCTTCATCTTTTAAATAAAGAAAATTGTGGTTTGTACACAAAAATAACTTTATGATGCCCCTTGCCTACAGCAACGGCCTGCAGGATATCCTTAACTCTTACCATATCCTTCTCTATACCGTCGACAAATGCGTGCCATCCGGGATAGTAATTTTCAGAAAATACAACAAACCCATCGTCATATGCCGTGACCTCAGCTTCGATATATCCGTTTTTGTATGTTAATATTTTAACGGCCGCTAAAGGCGACTGTCTTACGTCTGAGACTATGCTTGCGGTAAAGAACAGCCGCGGGAAAAAATCCCTCATCCTGTAAAGAAATACGCCGTTATCCGTATAAACTTTTTCCAGCCCCCGGTCCTCCAGTTCTTTTTGCGCTATTATGTATTTAACGTTAAGCAGCCGCAACGTGTCCGCACCGGTCTTTATCGCGTCGTCTGCGGCATCCGCATAACCGAGAGAATCATCTATAGCCCCCAGAGCGAGAAACTTATCCCTATACACCTTGGTCACGAGCGGGGTGTAGCACGCAACGCTGTCTATGCCATATGCGATATTCGCGTTGGCTATAGACCAGTTAGGTAATTTCCCTGGCCTAGAATCAAATGGAAGGATCCTGTAAATATCGCGATCCTTCTTAAGGTATTCCAGAAGGCCGTTATTATCCGGTGCCAGGCTCAAAAACGGCTTTATGTTCTGGCTGAAGCCTTTTCCGTAAAAACTGAATATAAATATATCGACAAATATCAAAGCAACAGCTATATATTTCGACCTTTTACGTAAAGGCATCAGGCAGAACAATAATGCCGCTATAAGGATCGCCCATGACAAAATAACAAAAATGCTTGAGAAAGAAAAACCGCCCAAAACCGCGTCATATGAAATCTTAAACTTATCTATATAGTATTCCAGGCCGTAACGGTGATGCGGCTTATTGTAGATAAAATTGCGCACAAAATAATCCCCGAAACTAATAATGTTGGTCTTGAACAGGGCCAATAAAAATTTTACTGCAAAAAATGCGCATCCCGCCGCGGATAACACCAGTAAAAATACAAAATTGGTTTTTCGCCTGGCTGCGGTGTCATCATCGTTAAAGTACCGGGTCAGCCCTATCCCGGCCAGGACCGCCAAGGAAAAAGACCCGAAGAACAAGAATTTGGACGGGTTCCTGAAGATGTATAACTTCGTGATCTTGATCAATGCAAAATATACAGGATTATATCTCCCGAGAGCCAGGAACACTGATAATATCAGGAGCAATACAAGCGGCCTTGCTGACCTGTCTTTTTTCAACGAATAAAGACAGGATACGACAAATAGAAGGCTCAATATCCCCACATAAAGATCGCCTTTAAAGGCGAAGGAATAAGGAAATACGGTCCCCAGCAGCCCCGAAGGAAAGACCGAGCCCCATAGCGCAAAGGCCGCCGTTGCGCCCTCTCTATTGGATAATCCGGCCAATTGGTAAGTAAGTACAAGCTGAGGCAACGCTATCAAAATAGCTGTAGCAAAAAATCCGGCTAAAGAGGCTGTGATCCTTACCGCACCTTTTTTCTCTATCATCGCCTTATAAATAAAATACGCCAGATAGAAAAAAGCGCTGTATGCGGCCATCTGCACGAATCCCGCGAGAAACTGCAGCCCCAGTATTACGCCGCCTAAAAATAAATATTTCAGTTCTTTTTTATCAAAATGGTTCTCTATGAACAGCAGAACCAGCGGAAACCACGCCAGGGTCCGTAGCGTGACTATATTGTAGAAACACCCGGTATAAGCGCTCCCAAAACAGAAAAGTAAGGCTGCGAGGCTGCCTCCGGATTGATCCGTGCCCAATTTGCGGCTGTATAGATAGGTAAAAATACCTCCCATTATGAAGTGTAGGATTACCGAATAATTATATGCGATCTTGAACGGCAGGGCAAAAAATAGCACTATATTGAGCGGATAAAAACCGCCCACCTGCCCTTCGGCCATAAGAGGAAATCCGCTGCCCATTGCCTTTATCCAATAAGGGAACGAAAAGGATTTTATTGATTCCGCATAGCACTTCGACCAGGGGTAGAATTGAACAAATGAATCTCCCCATATAAATCCTCCCCGCATGGTTATTAGAGGATACAAAAATACCGCTATCGTGAAAGAAAAAAACGCGATAAATCCTAAGTGGTTTTTAAGTATTCTCATCTTGCACTGTATATTACCAGATATGGCCCTGCGGCGCGCCTTGAGAAAAGCTCTCTTGTGCCCGCGGGCACGCATGTCAACTCTGTCGTATCATATGGAAGCCTGAATTTATCATCTTTATAAGGACTGAATACGGCAACCACCTTTAATATGCCGTCTGCTTCATCATGCAGCCCCTTTATCGCTTCGGATGGATCCATATTATTGAACACTATATAACCGATGTCGTTTTTCTTTATATCGTCCATCGAATTCTCTACCATCGGCCATAAATTCAAGAATTGGCCTGGCGCCTCGTTATCGCCCCTTAAATAATATACCCGATATGTCTTGGGGGCTTTACGGCCCTTTATAAGAAGCTCCAGTTTTCTGCGCTTCAATTCCTTCAGCTCGGGCTGTCCGGAAACTATGCCCTCTTTTTCTATCAGCTGCTCCGTTATCTGTTGCAGCGGAGGGCTGAAGAAGGTGTGGGCAAGGGCTATGCGCGTACCCGCTTCTATATTCTTTTCTATCCATTCCTTTGCCTCTATGCGCGTATCCTTACTTGTAAAAAGCAGGTCTGCCTTGATAGACTTGGCCGTTGTCGGTATTATCAGCGCCAATGAGGCCGCGACGATGGCGGCCTTTAATGCCTTCGTTCTTATCTTTTCGTATGATCCGAATAGTAAAAAAGATAGGCCTATTGCCAGAAAAGGAATTATCGGCAAGGCGTACCTCGGAAAAGGCTGGCTCTTGAAAACAAGATGTATGTAGAAAAACGCCGGAAAGGAAAGAAGAAAAACCGCTTTTTTAAAATCTTTCTTCAAAAACCACACTAACCCAGCAACCCCTAAAATAGTAGGAATCACGCCCAGTCCTTCGAATAATGAATATGTAAGATGGTAACTAAGGCCCCTGTACCCGCCCCTGATCCTGTGTGTCAAGGACTCCAGAAAGAACCTGCTATCCAGGACAGAGTACGGGTTGCATATGATAAAAGTTGCTATTGCCGCGGCGGCGAATAAAGCAAGGTCGGGGACAGCGGAACTTGCGCGTTCCGGCGCGCGCCGTCTTATAAAATGAGCGGCCAAAAAAGGCGCCCCAAGCAATACGGCATTATATTTAGTGGCCGTTGCTATCCCTATAAGCACCCCGGCGATAATATAATTCATCCTACGCGGATCGCTTATAAGCCTCTCCAACTGAAGATACGCGGCCAATATAAAGAGTGCCAAAAGATTATCGGTATAGGCGTAATGAGCGTTGACGACGTTCAGGAACGCCAGGGCCATTACGAACGCCGCGTAAATAGCTACTCTGTTTGAAAATAATCTCGCGGCCAGCCTGTAAGTAAGATATATACACAAGATACCTGGTAATGTCCCCAGGACCACCCTTCCTATGATATAAAATATCGTCGGGTCGTTGAAAAAACTGAGGGCAAAACTTTCCGCTCCTTTGAATATACCGCAGGCGCTGCCCGCTAAAAAATAAATTATATAACAGCCGAACAAAATATAGGAGGCAATCGGAGGGATTATAAAAAAATGCGGGTTCAGGTCACCGGTACCATAGGCAAGCGCATGATTAACTATTATCGGCTCGTCCTGGTGGAATTGATACGGAAGGCCAAAATTTAATCCCCAAAGACGGAGAATAGTGCCTATGCCTATGATAATCAATAACGGAAAATATTTTTTCATCCGTTCCGTCTCTTAATCTTAAAAAGATCGATAAACATCGCAAGAGAACTATTAATAACCCGTACCTTGCTTTGTGGCGAGTTCTCCCAGATAATTCCAGTTTCCGCTATACGATAGCCTTTTTTCCCGGCAAGATAAAGCATCTCAACATCGAAACAAAAACCGTTTACTGTAAGCTCTTTCCCCAGCTCTCTTGCTACATTACCCTTAAAAAGCTTAAAACCACACTGAGTGTCATTGAACCCCTTTATCAACAACATATTGACCAGGAAATTAAATATTCTGCCCATCCACTCCCTATAAAAAGGCTGATGAACTTTTACGTCGGCTCCGGCTATGCTGCGCGAACCGATCACTATGTCACACCCCTTTTTGATATAGCTAAAAAGCTTATCGGCCTCTTCGATTGGCGTGGATAGATCGGCGTCGCTGAAAAGTATATATTCTCCGGAACTGTTCAGAATACCGTTCTTTACGGAAAACCCCTTACCTTTATTTGTGCCGTTATTGATTATCTTTAATTTGGCGATCTTGGCGAGTTCGCTATCCTGCGCCCGAATAACGGTATTATCGCTGCTTCCATCATCTACAAGGATAACTTCCCAGTCGTAATCTTTTGTTCTCAAAAATTCATAGACCTTAGAAAGAGTCGGCCCTATCCTGCCCTCTTCGTTATAAGCCGGTATTATTACCGATAAATAAACAGACATTCTTATTTCCTGTCCTTAAATGTTATTTTGTAAAACAATGTTCTTTCTGACTCATAAATAGGCTCGTAATCGAAATTATATTCTTCTTTTTTCTCCTTAAATATGTCCGGCAGTATTATACAATAAATCTCCTTTTTGCCCTGTGATATAAGAGACTGATATACGCTTTTGTCCAACTCCCTGGTGAAGTCATAATAAAATATTTCAGAATCGTTTCCGCTGATCATATATATATCATTCCCGGCTTTATGCAGCTCCATGCCCAGCGCTGAAACTTTTTTTATATCAGGAGTATATTCCAGCTTAAATGCCCACGATAGCGGGATCTGGGCCAACATCCCTGCAAGGATGACAATAAGCGCTACATATAGCAGCTTCTTTGTTAAAAATCTCTTCAGTAAAAAAGCGGACAGTAACGCAAGGGCCGGATATATAGGCATTATATACCATTGCAACTTAGTCCTTACCGCGCTGTACAGAAATAACGTAACAAGCACCCAGCTTAATAAAAATACCAGCCTTTTGTCCCTGTCTTTAAAACATCCATAAGCCGCGTAAAAAACAGACGCAAATATCATTATCGACCACGGCATGTTTTTCTTAAAGATTACCCTTATATAGTAATCAAGCCCTCCTTTGTGGCCTTCGAGCACGGAAGTCGCCCTCTGAAATATATGAAAACCAAAATATCCCTTTAGGGCAGCGGGCCCTGTCAGTAGAAATTGCGCCAGGTGCCATATAAAAATAACTGAAAAAGCGACCGCTGTGCCAAGCAGGAACTGCCGCCTGAGTACCAGGCGAATATCTTTAGACAATACGGCATAAACAATAATCACCAATAAAGGTAAAAATGCCGCGAAGCCTTTCAGCAAATACGAAACACAGAGTATCGCCCCGGAATAAAACAGATACTTTTCCTTCTGGGCTCCCAGCCAAAAAAGATAAAGTGTCAGCAGGGTAAAGAAAGCCACCGGCACATCCATCATCCCCATCTTGGAAAAATGGATATAATGAGGGAATGCCAGAAGTATAAGGGCCGATAAAAGCCCCGTCATTTTATCCGCGAGCTTCTTCCCGAAAAGATACAGTAGTAAAACAGATGCTACGCCCAAAATGCCGGAGGTCAACCTCGTGGAAAATTCACTCACTCCGAATATCTTATAAAAAACAGCCGTGCACCACATGTATAGAGGCGGCTTGTCAAACCACAGCTTTTCACCCTGGCGCATTACCAGCCAATCGCCTGTCTTGACGATATTCCTCGATATGTTGGCATAAATCGCTTCATCAAATGTTGAAAGGCTCCCCGTGCCTATGTTGCCCAGAATATAAACAGAGGCAAATATAAGAAGCAGCCAGAATATATTGTCTTTCATAATAGTCTCACGTATTTTTATACCCGGTCTCCTTTGCCGTATTTTTGCAGCGCAGGAGTATGAAAGAATATACGATCAGCATCGGCACGGCCAACACACACATGCGTTTCCAAAAGGTCATTATCAGAAAATAGGACAGAAGAAAAACGAGCTGAAATTTTAAGCGTATATTGCTTAAGAAAATAAAGGGAATAACCCATAGCAGATACCATGCCTGAAATGGCGTAGAATTAGTGAAGAGGAGCGCAAGCAATATCAATGCGGCTGCTGTAAATAATGAACCCCTGTTCTTTTGGGCATTCCTTACGAGGTAGCCCAGTATGCAAAAGTATGCTATGGCAAACAGGGTAAGGAAAACATTCGCGAGTAGATTTTTCGAAATTGCAATACCCGCCTTGTCCGAAATAAAATATATCGCGGATGGAATGGAATCGACCCAGAAATTTTTGCTTAATTCGGTATAGTAATAAATAATCGCCTTAACGCTCTCCCGGCCGAAAGGAAGCCATGCAACTACCGTGGTAAATATAAATATCGCGCCCCCTATTATAACGCCATAAACCCTTTCCCTGACGCTATGCGTCTTTTTGGCATATAGGATAAATACGGGAATGAACAATACGTAAACAAATTTAACGGCTATGGCAAGCGCAAGAAACGCGTATGAAAGCACATGTTTCGATTTTAGCAGAAAATAAAAAGCGCAAAGTATAAAGAAAACCATGACAATCTCATTATGGCCGTCTATCAGCGTCATTACTATGACCAAGGGATTTAACAATAAAGCTAAAGTTGTAGCTCCTGCATCCTCGGGAATATTATCTTTACACAATTTGTAAAAAACAGATGGGGTCATGCCTAAAAAAGCCAGGAGCACCAGCTTGTGCATGAATGAGGTCAGAGCTACATTGTTTTTAAAAAATAACGTATGAACTGCCCCTATCGCCACCCATAGCGGCCCATAACACTCTGGTGTGCTTTTCCAGAATATCAGAGGAAAGAAGATATCATTCTTTATCTCCATTGGCACATGAAGATATGGATTTAACTTATAGATACTGAGCATGCGCCCTCTTACGGAATATTCGAACAAGTCGTGAGACAAGAGGGCCGAAGAATTGCAGAGTATCAAAAATATAATTATCGTGCTTGCCCAGAAATATAAAGACAGATTACCGGATTTAAAAACCGATATCCCGGATTTTTTATAAAAATAAATGCATAGATAATACGCAAGAAAGGTTATTGAGAATACCCCTATGATATAAAACCGCAAGAATCTATCCATGGGAGGAAGGAATTTTTCATGGATTAGGGGATATATGCGCGGGATATGATATATTACGATCAGCGATAAAAGAAATATGAGGTGTGAAAGTATAAAATTTATTTTATCGCGTTCTGGACGCATGTCTCCTCTGTATCTTTCTTATTGCCTCGCAGATAAATAAAATATTCTTATCTTTGAGCGCAAGCCCGGTAGGAAGATAAAGGCCGTGGTCTGAAATATAGTCGGAAACGGGGTATCTCTTCTTTTTATCTACGAGCCCCAGCTTTTGTATTACCGGCTGCCTGTGCATGGGAATGAAAAAAGAACGTGTTTCGATCCCCTCTTTTAGAAGTTCGGTCCTGAACCTGTCCCTCGTCAGGCCAAAATCCTCTTCGACCAAAACTGAATACATCCAGTACACGCTTTTTGCCCATTTCTCTTCTAACGGCAATCTCAAGCCTTCGACATCTTTAAGGTTTTCATAATATAATCCGGCTATGCGCCTTTTCCTGGCTATAAGACTATTCGCATTTTCTATCTGGGCAAGGCCTATTGCCGCCTGCATGTTTGTCATCCTGTAGTTATACGCCAACTCCGTATGCAGGAAACGCTGACCCGGAGAATGGGAAAGGTCTTTAAGCAGGCGCGCTCGTTCTGCCAGTTTTCTATTATTAGTAACGACCATCCCGCCCTCGCCCGTTGTGATAATCTTATTCGCGTAGAATGAAAAAGAATTGATATCTCCCATGGAGCCACATAGCTTATTCTTATATCTTGCGCCGTGCGCCTCGGCGGCATCCTCAACTATAAAAATGCCGTATTTTTTTGAAAGCTTGATAATAGGATCCATATTAACGGGGTGCCCGTATATATGTACAGGCAGCAATACCCTGGTTTTTGAGTTCACCGCTTCCTCGATATCGGAGACATCCATATTCCATGTCCTGTCTTCACTATCAATAAATACAGGCTTTGCCCCCAGATACAGGACAGCGTAAGCGGTCGCGATCATAGTAAAGGTCGGCATAATGACTTCGTCGCCCTTCTTAATGCCCAGGCAGGCAAGGGCAAGATGAAGCGCCGCTGTCCCGTTTGTCGTAGAAATACCGTATCGGACACCGCAAAATTTGGCAAACTCCTCTTCAAAACTTTTTATATACTTACCTTTTGAGGATATCCAACCGGACTTCACGCAATCAGTTATATATTGAAGCTCTTTCTTACCCATTAAAGGCTCGTTTACGGGGATCATCGACCATTCTTTTCTTTGAAGTATTCCTTATCGTCCACGCCGGCATAAGGCCCTTGTTTAATTTCCAGCATCAAGCTATCTTTCAATACTTCTACGCCATGGCCTCCGCTTGCCAGAAGTATAGTATCGCCTTTCTTTAGTATGCGGGTTCCGAGGCATCTTTCTTTCTCATCATATAAATAAACCGCCACCTTGCCTTTTTTAACATGCAGGACTTCCTGGGTTCTCTCTATCCTCCTTTTTACCAGTTTATGGACATGGGGTTTTACCTGCGCCCCCTTCCGATGCCTTAAGAGGCCCACCTGCTGGGAAAACTCCGGTGGAGTAAAAAATGTAGCGCCTTTTGTATCTATGCGGCTTGGCAGGATTATAGCTATCAGACTGCCCCTTTTTGATTTTATATATTCAACCATGATTAGGATCTCCTTGAATTATTTTGGCCCGGCGAATCTTATACAGACTATTCGTTTTAAATAGCCGAATCCCAGCGAAAAAAATCCTGAAAGACTGGCGGTGGTTTTAGACGTTCCTTTTTTTCTATCCTGGAAAACATAAGGAATCTCCTTTATTCTAAAGCCGGCTTTCTTGCATTTAAAAACAAACTCTATAAAATAATCCCCATAACCCTTTTTTGACGGGAACGGGACTTTTTGCAATACATTTTTTTTAAAAACAATAAAGCCGCTATCGTAATCTTTTATGTCAAATCCCAGCAGGGCCTGGGCAAACCAATTTATGATCCTGCTCGTGATTACCCTGAAAAGAGATCTGGCGTCTTTACCGCCGCGGACATACCGTGACCCTATTACAATATCAAACCGGTCGAGACTCTTCAGCATTTCCGGCAGCGCGGATGGCGGCATGCTCATATCGGCATCCATCCAGCCCACTATATCTCCTTCGGATTCTTTTAGGCCCCTATCGATGGCGGAGGGCAGGCCTCTTTCGTTGCGTCGTATAACCTTTACCCCGGGCCTCTTACACTCCTGGACGATTTTCCATGTCATATCAGGAGAATCATCATCTACAACAACCACTTCGAGAGGCCCCTTAATACTGCCGAATAACGCATTGATGAGAGTTATTATGTTTTCACTTTCATTGTAGGTCGGCAATATTATGGAGACCATGCCTTATACTATTCCCCGTTTACTTTTTAACCGCTTCAAATCCGCATCCACCATCATCCTGACCAGGTCCGAAAATTTGACCGCGGGCTTCCACCCTAATTTTCTCCTTGCCTTACTATAATCTCCCTCAAGGATATTCACCTCGGCTGGCCTGTATAGCTCCCTGTCTATAACCACGTATTTTCTCCAGTCAAGCTTTAAATGATCGAACGCAAGTTCCGCAAATTCTCTGACCGAATGCGTTTCGCCTGTCGCGATAACATAATCATCGGCTTTATCGTTCTGCAGCATGAGCCACATGGCTTTTACATAATCGCCCGCAAAGCCCCAGTCCCTCTTGGCTTCAAGGTTCCCCAACGGCAGTTTTTTAGATAAACCCAGCTTTATCTCTGCTACAGCATAAGAGATCTTTCTTGAAACAAACTCAAAACCTCTGGTAGGGCTTTCATGGTTAAAACATATACCGTTGCAGGCGAACAGGCCATAGGCCTCGCGGTAATTCCTGGTCAGTTCAAATCCGGCGAGTTTGGAAATACCATACGGAGAACGCGGATGAAAAGGCGTAGACTCGCTTTGCGGCGTTTTCTTCACGCTGCCGAACATCTCGCTTGATGCGGCGAAGTAGAATTTGCATTTAGGCGCTTTTTGCTTTATGGCCGACAGCACGTAATGGGTGCCGTTTATATTGGTATTTATAGTGGAGAATTCGTCTTCGAAAGAATAACTCACAAACGTCTGCGCGGCCAGATGATAGCATTCGTGCGGCCGTATTTTTTCTATTATGTTAAATAGGCTTGCATAACTTTCGAGCGAAGCCGCGTGTATCTTGATCTTGCCCAAAAGGTGCCTTACCCTCCACAGCCTGTGCTCGGGATCTTCCAGCGCAACGCGCCTGACCAGTCCGTGGACCTCATAGCCTTTTTTTAATAAAAATTCTGCCATGTACGAACCGTCCTGGCCGGTTATTCCTGTTATAATGGCTCTCTTCATACTTTCCACCTTCCTTTTATAGCCTACTATTATATCATTATAGGCGGGTGTATTTCTACGGATTATTTTGTTTTAAAGGATTTTGAGGGGATTGAGGAGCGTGGGGGGTGTATTTGGGTTGTAACTTGTACTGATAATTCTGTACGTCGCCGGACCAGTCCAGCTGGCATAGTGATTCGAGCAGTTTTTCTCTCATTTTTTTGACATCTGCCCTCTTCATATTCTCGGTTTCAACTGTGAGCCCTCCCTCCTGGTATCCCGCTATATTGAAGTACTGCTCATAGTTCTTCTCAAAATAAATTATACCATAGTTCTGCGGATTGTTCCAAACATCACAACCCGGAAAAGGAACAAAGTTAAAAAGCGTGTATTGATGAGGGCGGCACTCCAGCATAAGATCGGCGGTATCCTGTATCGTCTGATATGTCTCTCCTGGAAAACCGACTATAAGAAAAACCTTAACTATAAGCCCGGCCGCCTTGGCGTTTTTAATCGCTTTTTTTATCTGCTCTACCGTTGTATGCTTCTTCATCTTGCGCAGCAATTCCTGAGAACCGGTCTCTACACCAAAGGCAATGTTCCTGCAGCCTGCCGCGTAAAGGTCTTCATAGACCTCCGGGTCATTCACCCTTACAGTGCCGTTCGCGCGAAAGCGTATGTCCAACTGCTTAAACCGTTTGGACATCTCTCTTACCCTGACCCTGTCCAAGGTCATCGTATCGTCATAAAAAATAAAATTCCTGACACCGTATTTTGATTTTATCAATGACAGCTCATTAATAACATTATCGAGATGCCGGAACCTGATCTTTTTACCAAACATGAAATTACAGCAAAATGCACATGTATTGGGACAACCCCTGCTGGTAACAAAACTTAGGCTTAGCTGGCCATCTACCTTTCTGTTATATGAGTGTATGTCTATTAATCCAAGATCCGGACATGGTAATTCGTCTAAATTTGAAATAAGCGGGCACCTGATGATCCTGGATTCCGGCGGCTTGCCGCTAGCCAGGTTCGTTACTAAATCGCGCAGGGCATACTCCCCTTCGCCAATGACTACATAATCAAAATCTTTAAGGGTTTCTTCAGGCAAAGCGGAAGGATGCGCTCCCCCCGCAACACTTATGGCTCCGGGATTATTCTGCTTGGCAAGTTTTAACATTTCTTTACATATATAATATGAGGGAGTGTATATCGTGAAGCCATATACGTCTGCCCAGCCAATTAGATCGGCCCAGCGTTTCATCGGTATGGACGATAAATCGAGAACCCTGGTTTCATACCCTGCCTTGCGCAGCACAGTGGCTAAGTACAACTGTCCAAGCGGGATATCCAGCCTGTCATCAAGCGAATTGGGTTGAGGCGGATGTATAAGACAGACCTTCATGCGATATTCCTTATTTTTGGTGCGAACTTTTCAGAAAATCAATATCATCTTTTGTAATATTATATATTAGCAGAGACCCACCCACCCATTCAACAGGTTTTATTTTATCCAGCCATTTTATTCTTTTTGCCGGAAAAGCAGTAGTCTCAATGACATAAAATCCTTTATTAGGGATCAGTACCTCTTCATTCGTTATCAGCGTATATGGTATGCGATAGTAATCACATACTTTATCGCAACTAAATACCGCATCTATCGTTATCTTGTTTATATTATTCTTTTCAAGATATTCTTTCAGCCTCTTCCAGTCCTGGCCCCAGGCAATGTTAGAATCGCCAAGGTACTTATAACCGTTCTTAAAACCTCCGACCATCCTATTAAAATATGAAAGATGCGCCGGGTATGAACTGAGGACATCCGCTGATAGTATTATTATCAAGGCAGATAAGGGATACTTCATCACCTTAGAGTTTCTTACTATGAACACGCTATAGCCGGCCATGACAAATAAAAACGGATAGACCGGCAATATATGACGAATACCTATATTCAATTTGTTTATAAACATGGCGATAAAAAGATAAATAAATGCCGGCATTATAAGAACCACCTTCATTAACATCTTTTCTTTTTTCATGCATAGCCCGATTGCCCCCAACAAGAAGAATAACAATGTAACAAAAGGCTCTTTAAAAAATATAGCAAGAGGGAAATAATACCACCACCCCCCTGACTTTGAATTAACCCCTAATAGATACGAATCCTGACCATATTGCGCATGGCCCTCAAAATAGGCAAAACCTTTGAAATACGGCATGGTTGCGCTGTGAAAAGGAAACCAGGAGTACTTGGTATAATCGAGTATAACTATTACGAATGCGGCCGTCATGATAATGAGCAGTGACCTGCCCACAAAGTTTATTTTTGAGAAAATCGTCTTTTTGTTATAAAAAAGGTAAGAGATCGCGTATACAGCCAAGGCCGGCATTATCAATCTAAAGGATTTTTTATAAGAAACGGCGAATATCAAAAAAGGCAGAAATAGGGCCGCATGTGTCATCCATTTTTTTAAAGTCGCTTTCTTAGGTGCGTGAACCGGGTAAAACCCCCTCAGAAAAATAAGAAAATGCGATACCGGCATTAAAAGCAGTCCGCTGAATTTTGAAATAAAACTTAGGCCCGTGAAGGCGGCCACGGCAATAAGAACCCCTGTCTTCTCTGTTTCGAAATATCTCATCAGATAATAAATGGCTGCAAAATAGAAACAGCTTATTGTGGTATCCATGGTAACCAATGAAGAATGGCCTAAAAATAAGGGGGATAATACAAATAGCGATAAAGAAATAAAGCCCGCAAATGCGCCGTTGAGCCTTTTAGAGTACAGGTATATGAATAATCCCAAGAGTGCGGCAATAATAATATCCACCGCTCGAGAAAGTAAAAGTAGTAGCTCCAGGTCATTGCCGCGGTTGTAAAGAAAATCGTTCTGGATCTTGACAATATCGTCCGGGACTGAAGTGCGGTAAATTTCAAAAGGAAAATTTAATTTTACAAACAAAAGAGGAAGTGCCGCCAGTTGTTTTACGAAAGGCGGATGTTCTATGTTGAATCTATAGTCATGAAACTTAAGATTTATATAACCGACCGTGATATGCGTTTTTTCGTCGGATGTTATGGAATTAGTAGCGGCATAATACAATCCGCTCATTAAAAAAAATAATAGCAAAATCGCTACAGATATTTTTTCTGTTGTTTTCATACTAAGCCTTCCCAATAATAAATGAGCCCATAACCAAATAATCGATTTCAGTTTGTATAAAACATCTGTAAGCGTCTTCGGGTGTACAAACGATCGGCTCGCCCATCCTGTTAAAAGATGTATTGATAATCATAGGGCATCCATGGTCTTTATAAAACTGCCTTATTAAATCGTAAAAAAGAGGGTTGTCTTCGCGCTTGACCGTCTGTACCCTCGCTGAGCCGTCAACATGTGTTATGGCCGGAAAACCGGATTTTTTAACCGCCGACACAAAAAGCATGTAGGGGCTTTCGCATTTGAGGTCAAAATAAGCTTGCGATTTTTCTAAAAGTACGCTGGGAGCGAATGGCCTGAACGCTTCTCTAAATTTTACCTTTGAATTAATCATGCCGCGCATATATTTTGAGCGCGGGTCCGCCAGAATACTGCGGTTTCCCAGAGAGCGCGGCCCAAATTCCATTCTACCCTGAAACCAACCGATTATTCTTTGATCGGCCAGAAAACCGGAAACTATTTTAAGCAAAGTCTTTCTTTCCAGTTTCTTATATTTTATATTATTTTCTTTTAAATAGCCTTCTATTTCTTCATCAGAGAACAATGGGCCCAGAAGACTCGCTTTCTGCCGATCCCTATTTCTGCTAACTTTTCGGGGCTTGCCCATGTATTCATGCCAACCTATAAATGCCGCCCCTAATGCGCAGCCCGCATCTGAAGAAGAAGGCTGAATCCAGACTTTCTTAAATGGTCCCTCCCGTAATATTTTTCCGTTTGCCACGCAATTAAGCGCGACTTCTCCCGCCATACACAAGCTTTCCAAACCGGCTTTTCTGTGAAGGCGCCTTACCATGTTCATCAAGGCCATTTCTGCGACCGCTTGCACCGAACAGGCCAAATCCCTGTGCCTTTTTTTTATTTCCTCTTCTTTTCCTCTAGGAGGCCCGCCGAAAAGATCATTAAAATTCTTACCGGTTATTTTATGTCCGGAACGATAATTAAAATATGACGGGTTTAATTTAAATGTGCCATTTTCTTTTAGTTCGATCACTTTTTCTAAAATAATATCGGTATAAACCGGATCGCCATACGGGGCCAACCCCATCAATTTATATTCATCAGAGTTTGGAATAAACCCGCAATAATATGTAAATGCCGAATACAACAAACCTATTGAATCGGGAAACCTTGTGAGGGAGTGAATTTTTGTAGAATTACCCGCCCCGCTACCAAGGGTCGCCGCTATACCGTTTTCCGCCCCGTCAACTGTAAGTATGGCGGCTTCCTTAAATGGTGATGGGTAAAAGGCGCTTGCGGAATGAGTAAGATGATGCCTGGAAAATATGATCTTTGCATCAAAATTTAGTTTTTTTTTACAACTTCTTTATAAACATCATCGTGAAATACCACTAGATCGATATCGCTCTTTTTGATTCCGGCTTCGCGCAGGCAATAGTGTATGGCATTTTCAGGGAAACTCGAATCGTGTTTTTTGCGCGTAAAACGCTCTTCCTGTGCCGCCATTATGATCTGGCCGTCTTTAAGAAGGGCCGCTGCCGCATCACGATAAAACGCCGATATTCCTAAAATATAATTAGACATATTTTACCCTGCAACATTCGCATGTACGCCTCAGGCCATCGTCAAGCGAGACCTTGGGCCTCCACCCGAGGGAAAATATCTTTGAAGAATCAAGCAATCTACGAGGGGTTCCGTCAGGTTTATCTTTCTGGAATATTATTTTACCATTATATCCGATCACGTTCCTCACCTTTTCCGCCAGCACCCTGACAGAGGTTTCTTTCCCAACCCCCATGTGCACAAGCTCGCTCTTGTCATATTTATTCATGAGAAAAATAAACCCTTCTGCGGCATCATCTATAAACATAAACTCTCTTTTAGGGGCGCCGGTCCCCCATACCGTAAATTTATTACGGCCGGGATCAATGGCTGCCAAATTGGCCCGTTCTATCAGCCCTGCTACTACGTGCCCTTCTCTCCCAAAGTGGTCGCCCGGGCCATAGACAGTTGCCGGTACAACACAAATAAAATCGGTCTTATGCTGCCTATTATAAGACTGGCACATCTTTATACCCGCTATCTTGGCAACTGCAAACGATTCACTCGTCGGCTCTATTGAGCCTGAGAGCAGGTACTTTTCCTTCATGGGCTGAGGGCAATGCTTAGGGTATATGCATGCGCTACCCGGAAAAAGCAGTTTTTTTATTCCATATTTATACGCTGAGTGTATTACGTTCGTCTGAATAGCGATGTTCTGACAGATAAAGTCAGCGGGATAGGTATTGTTTGCATATATTCCTCCAACCTTAGCCGCCATAAGAAAGACATATTCCGGACGTGAATCTTTAAATAATTTATCGATCTTGATGCAATCGGTCAGGTCCAGTTCTTTATGGGTCCTTAATATCAGGTTCTTATAGCCGTCCGCCTTTAACTTTCTTACCAATGCTGAACCAATGAATCCGGTGTGGCCGGCAACATAAATACGGGAATTTTTATTCATATTTTATTTCGCGTTAGCGGTTATAAATTTTTCTATCACATTCATGATATAATCGATATGCTCATCGCCTAGATCCTGATGAACTCCTATATGCAGGCCGTTATTACCCATAAACTCTGCGTTGGGAAAATCTCCTAATTTATAGCCCAGATAAGCAAACCCGGGGCATTGGGTGGGCATTGAAGAAAAGAGATCCCGCGTATCAATGCCATTTTTCTCCAGATAATCCACAAATCTGTCCCGGCTAAAAGGCGAGCCCTCCTTAACAATGATGGGGAAAGCATGGGGCCCGATCTTCTCGTCTTTGTCTTCCTGTATCGTAGTCAAATAATCATCAAATTTCTTGAGGCGTTTTATCATCGTCAAAAGATTATGCCTTCTTTTATCTATGATCTTATCGTATATTTCCAGACTGCCCAAGCCAACGGCGGCCTCTAATTCATTCATCTTGGAAGAATATCCTACCCTTTCAAAGATAAACCTTATGTCCTTGCCGTATTGAAACCTCTTTTTACAATAATCGGAAGCCGTGTTGACTATACATATATTACATTTACAGGCGCGGCCATGGCAACGGAGCGACCTTAATATATCAGCAAATTTCTCTTTATTGGCAGTAACAATGCCGCCCTCTATGGTAGTGATAATATGCGCGAGGTAAAGGCTATACGCGGCCATATCCCCCCATTCTCCTACTTTCTTACCTTTATAGGCCGCTCCATGCGCCTCAGCGGCATCTTCTATTACATACAGATTGTTCCTTTTGGCTATTTTATTAATAATATCCATTTCAGCCGGTTTGCCCATAAGGTGTACCGGCATGATAGCGCGTGTTTTTTTAGTGATAGTTTTTTCTATAAGATTCGCATCTATATTTAATGTAGCTCTCTCGATATCCACAAATACCGGCTTAAATCCGGCATGTAAAACAGCATTACCTGTAGCAACGAAGGATAGGGCAGGGATGATTATTTCATCACCGCGCTTCGCGCCAAAATCATAAAGCACCGCCAATGCCAATACATCGGCGTCGGTCCCGCTGCTGACAGCAACCGCTTCCTTCGCGTTTACAAGCTTGGCAAATTTTTTCTCAAACTCACGGACATATTTGCCGCTGGAAACCCTTTTTGAGTTAAGGGCTTTGCCAATAAGATCTTTAGATTTTTGCGTAATGTCTATCGTTCCAAATGGAATCTTCATGCTTTTTCGCCTTTATATATCTTTCCGGGGTTCCAATATCGATAAAAAAACTTGATTTCGGATACCCGAAAGTCTTGCCTCCGGTCAATGACGGAAAAAAATCGCGTTCTAAAGAAAATCTTTTTCTTTGCGGCATTAGATCAAAGACCTGCCTGTCAAATATATAGACGCCGACATTGACCAGGCATTTTTTTGCCTTGCTCCTTTTTTCATTAAAACTTTTTATACATAAAGATCTATCCAGCTCAACAATTCCGTATTCCCTGCCATCGGAAACCTGCCCTAATAATATCGAAACAACGGCCTTATTCTTATTATGAAATTTTACGAAATCTAAGGGGTTGAACTTACAATACGAATCTCCGTTCAAAACAAAAAAATATCTGCTCCTTATTTTCTTTCTTGCATTCTTTACCGCGCCTCCCGTATCAAGAGGGCTTCTTTCTCGGGAAAATAAAATATTCAATCCGGTTTTTTTGTTACGGGTATAATGTTCTTTTATAGCTCCCGCCTTGTACCCCGTACCTAGAATAAAACGCCTGAATCCGAAACCTGCCATATAATTCAGGATCAGGTCAAGAAACGGCTTGCCGCCTATCTCCACCATGGGCTTGGGATTATTACGAGAAATCGCCCTTAATCTCTTTCCCAAGCCGCCGCAAAGAATAAAAACATCGATATCTTTGATCATATTTCCTGTGGATTATAGTAGATTATCTGGCTTCCCTCGTTCTCAAAATTAAATTTTACTTCCAGGAAATCTTCCAGGGCCTTTGAAACCTTTTGCCGGTTCTCCGGCTTCACGAATAAAAGCATAAAACCCCCGCCGCCCGCGCCCAAAAGTTTTCCTCCGACAGCACCGGACTTTTGGGCCTTTTCATACAAGCTATCTATCTGGGGGTTCGATATTCTTTTCGAAAATTGCTTCTTGATCTGCCAGGATTCATGAAGCAGTTTTCCGAACTCCGAGATGTCCTGGTTGCTGTTCAGGACATCAACAGCGCGGTCAACCATCTGACGCATCTTATTCAGCTCTTTTTCTTTCTCCGGGGTATTTCTGATCTGCTCCGCGGCGATCTCTGAGGCAAAACGCGAAAATCCAGTGAATATCAACATAAGATGGTCTTGCAAATGACCGATTTTTTCTTTAGGTAAAGTCATCGCCTCTACTCTGAAATTATGGTCATTGTGAAAAATTATCTTATTGAACCCCCCGTGCGCAACGGCGATCTGATCCTGCGAACCTACATTTTCCTTGAGCACGACCCTTTCTATGTGGATCGCTTCCTTTGCCAATTGCTCCTTAGAGACTATTTTGCCTTTCAAGGCATAAAGAGAATTAAGCATACCTACCGTAAAGGATGAGCTTGACCCCAATCCCGACCTGGCAGGCAGATCCCCGTCATGATGCACCTCTACCCCTTTATCAATTTTAAAATATTCCAACAACGCCCTGACTACCGGATGCTTAATGTCTGCGGATGATTTTATGTTCTCTACTATAGAATAAACGATCCTGTGTTTATGTTCAAAAAACGGAGGCAGGTAACGTATGTTTATATAGCAATATTTATCTATGGTAGTGGATAGCACGGCGCCTCCGCATTTTTCAAACCAGGCGGGATAATCTGTGCCGCCGCCAAAAAAAGAAATCCTAAAAGGAGTTTTGCTTATTATCATTTCAGTACCTTTCTCCCCAATCTTGTTTCTGACATTTTCTCTACATTAGTCCTTACTGCTGGCCCAAATTTTTTCTCAAGCATACTTAAATAAGCCGGATTACTAAAATATCTATGGAACGCATCATCTCTAAATTTTAAAACTTCTTTAGCGCTGACATGTTTGGTAGGTAAGGGTAACGTCTCATATGAATGTTGTGAAAAACCATGCCATTCTTCGGGAAGTTCCCATTCCTCTTTCTTTGCAATGCCGTACAACTTAGAGCCCGGATATGCCATGGCGCAATAAAAATTGGCAAATTCACAACTAAGATCCATTGCCATATCGAGCGTTTCCTGCATCGTCTCCATGGTGTCATCAGGCAAACCAAAGATATAGTTCCCGATAACCCTGATGCCTTCATCCTGAATAATCCGGACAACATTTTTCACATCCTTCACCCTCATCTTCTTAGAGGAACTGTCCCTTATATCAGCGTTTGCAGACTCAATGCCAAGGGCAATCCAGTTTATCCCCGCTTTTTTCATTTTTTCTAAATTTTCGGGTTTCACCGTATCAACGCGCGCGTATGCCCAAATATTTAAATCGTAGCGTCTTTCTAAAAGCAAGTCTACGATCTTCATATAATGGCGTTCATCCAGCACAAATAATTCATCAACAATCTTGATATTCCTGACGCTGTATTCTTGTACCAAAATACCTATCTCATCAACAACCATATGCGGGCTTCTGTATCGTATGCCGGGCTTCCCGAAAAGCGCGTTTATACAACAAAAGATACAATCATACGGACAGCCAAGACTGGTATATATAGCCGCGTACGGCGCCCGGCGTCCGATATCGTCAAAACAATGCCAATTATGCGCTCGGTAAAGATTCATCGGGAGCAGATCCCATGCCGCGATCGGAATTCCGATATCCAGATTCTTGATCAGCGCCGCTCTCTGATTATTTCTTATCATGCCCCCTTCAGAAAACCATAGGCCGGGAACATGCGAAAACTCATTTTTTCCTGATTTCAAAACACCTATCAGGATCTCTAATGTAAGCGGCCCTTCCCCTTCAATAGCAAAATCTACGCTCTCTTCTTCCAATGTCTGCTTGGGCAATGCGGTCGGATGAAGCCCGCCGATAGCCACTTTGACAGCTGTATTGTCCTTTATCGCCTTACAGATCCTGCCGGCAATGGTCATGTTCTGAGTAGACGCTGATGGCTGCGAGCCATATACAATTACGGCAGCTAATAAAGGATTTAGCTTTTTGACTCTTGCCGCCGTTTCTTCTGGGGTAATATTCTCGGCATTAGCATCAATTATCGCGATCGTGTGCTTATTGTTCCTTAAATAGGCGGCTATTACAGCGGCCCAAAACGGAGGCTCGATCGCGGAATAGTCCTGCCCCATATCCTGATAGACCTGTTTCCTATCGCCTGGATTTATCAATACAATATCAATTCTATCAGGCATTAGTGTTGTCCCAATAACGCTTTAACATCTTTTGCGATACTATTTTCACCCAGCTTGTTCAGTTCGTGCAGGTAATCCCTGCTTCCGATATCAAAAACATAGGAATCGTTAAAGCCGATATTTTTTAACCTTATCGGAGAATTGTTTTTATTTAATAAGTGCAAAATAATGCTGTCAAGCCCGGCCTTGTTAATAAACCCTTCCTCAAGAGTTAAAACATATCTATAATTTTTTAACGCATTAAAGAGCGGGCCTTCATTTAAAGGTTTCAGCATGAAAATATCTATGAGCCCGATATCTATGTCTTCCTGGCTCAATTTTTCTACTACCCGCAATGCTTTATGGGTCATATATCCCGTAGAAACAAGACATAAATCTGTACTCTTTTTTAATTCACTGAATCCGCTTTCGATATCGGCCTTTTTATAAATTGAAGGAAGCGGTTTACCGTCAAACCTGAGATACTTTGGCTTTTTCACCTTTATCGAATAGTCCACAAATCTTTCAGTTAGCACCCAGTCGCTTGGAGAGAATATTTCTATGTTCGGCAATACCCTCATTATAGAAATATCCTCGAGGCAATGGTGCGTCGGGCCCGAAACATCGTAACTTAAGCCAGCCCCCACCCCGACCAGATTAACATTTACATCTTTAAGCTGCGACTGCATCGACAGATTGATCCTGATCTGTTCATAGGGGCGCATTGTCAGAAATGGCGCTATGGCATAGGCATATACCGTAAATCCCTCCAACGCTAATCCTGTTGAAATATTGACAAGGTCCTGCTCGGCAATGCCTACATTGATAAACCTGTCTTTAAAAGAGCTTCTTAACCTGTCGAGTTTTGGAGAGCCAAAATCAGCACAAACAAAAAATATGCTTTTGTCACTCTCCATGCGGCTAGAGAGTTCTTCAATAAAAACGTCCCGCATTGTCTTTAAATTTTCTTTTTTCATTCTAACCCGGATACCAACGTATCGACCTCATCGGCCGAAAGATTTTTAATATGGCTTAAAGAATCTGTTTCAAGCCTGGCCACGCCCTTACCCTTAACGGTATTAGCGATCAAAACCTTTGGCCTCTTATTATCCGTTTCTTTAAAATGCCGCAGAGCATTACAAAGCTCCCCCACATCATGGCCATTTACTTTTTTAGCGATCCAGCCAAAGGCCTCGAACTTCTTTTCCAGCGGAGCCAGGTCAATTATATTTTTGCAATAATCCAGCATGCATACTTTATTATCATCCACGATAAGTACCAGATTATCCAGCTCATGCTCCGATGCGAACATTACCGCTTCCCATATCGAACCTTCATAGAGTTCTCCATCTCCGACCAACACAAATACTTTCTCTTTACGTTTCTTTCTTTTCAGGCCCAGGGCCATGCCGCAGCCGACGCCTAAACCATGGCCAAGAGAACCATTGACAGTTTCAAATCCGGGTATGATAGCATCCGGTATGCCTCCTAAAATGCATCCGGCCTTACAGACATTATTCAGGTATTCCTTAGGAAAAAATCCTAAATCCGCCAGTACGGGATAAAAAGAAACCGCGCCATGGCCCTTGCTGATTATAAACCTGTCCCTGCCTTCCCACGAAACATTCTTGGGATCAAAACTTATTACCTTGCCATAATACAGCACGGCGAATATTTCAACTGCTGAAAGCGAAGAAGCAAGCCTTGTCTCCTGGGCAACCTTATGGATCTTCAGCGTTTCTTTCCTGACCCATTCGGATTTTTCTTTCAAAAATTTCAATTTACTATATTTATCTGACATTGCCATATATGTTGTTGGAGATAATTTTATACCCCTTTATCAGCTCTCTTATTCCCATATCGAGGGAATGGACCGGTTTAAAACCTGCCTTTTCTATTTTCTCATTTGATACGATATAATCCCGCTTATCGGGATCCTGCCCGACCTGAGATTCCATATATACAAAATCAGGGATATGTTCTTTTATCTTTGCGCATAGTTCTAACTTTGAAAGATTCGCATCGGACAGGCCGACATTATAAGCCTCATTCTTCATTTCAGAAAACTTTTCCATTGCATGCATAAAAACGCGCGCCACATCGCGCACATGAATGTAGTTTCTCCTAAAATGGCCCTCAAATACAACTACAAACCTGTCATTTACCGCTCTGTAGGTAAAATCATTTACCAGTAAGTCGATCCTCATCCTTGGCGATACGCCAAAAACAGTAGCGAGGCGAAAACTTATTGAATTTCCCCTATCAAGGATTATCTTTTCAGCCTCCATCTTCACCCTGCCATACAGGGTAAGCGGGTTTAACGGGCTTTTTTCCGTACAATGTATATCCTTCTGGCCGATGCCGTAGCCGCTGTTCGTAGTAGGCATGATTATTCTTTGCTCTTTGGATGCAAGTTTTGCGATCAGGCCTATGGCATCTCTGTTTATTGTCACGGCTCCGGTCTTATCCCTGTTACATAACGGTGCGCCGACCAAAGCTGCAAGCGGAATAATATAATCGGCATCTTTAAGAAGCGGTTTTAACACGGCTTCGTCTCTGGCGTCCCCTCTTACGACATCAAAGCCTTTATAAGTACAGCAATCCAGTAGCGAGTTTTGGCCATACATGAAATTATCCAACACCGTAATCTTATATCCTGACTTTAGCAGCTCTGGAATCAAAGCTGATCCGATGTAACCTGCGCCGCCTGTAACTAAAATACTTTTTCCGGTTTCCTTCACCATGGAATAATTCTCCGTTTGGTTGTTTTGCTTTTAAGTATATCTGACAAGAACATCTTCTCTTCTTTTAACCAGCGCCTTTGGGTTTTCTATCAGATCCGTGGCGCTCCAGGCATCAACGCAATATTGTTTCATATAATCGTAGTTAAAATATCCATAACCGCCATCTCCCCACCTGTCGCCCCATGAATTCTTGAATTTAAACAGCTTCTTTGGATCATCATATCCGATAACGCATATGGCATGACCACCCTGATATATCTCTTTTTTCTTTGGCATAGGAATCAGCCCTGTTTTGGCGGCCTTTTTTGTAAACCACGATTCATAGACGTCGACCCCTGCCAAAAATGGGCCATTGATCACAAGGCTTCTTTTCATATCCGGCATGGTCTTTAAGCGGGCATAGGCCATTATCTTATATTTTACCGCTGCCTTACCAGAGCCTGTTTTCGGCTTATCTGACTGATGCGGCCGGTACGGCCAGTAATTTTCAGGCGGCGTGCCGTAATTCAATAATATTTTCATGGCCACCCTCGGATACGTACCATCCTCTTCAGGGCTGCCATCATATTTTTTGCATAGCTGGTAAAGATATCTAGGTGAAAGCGAAATTAAATTCTTGTATTCTTTTGTATCCTGATATTCTTTCATGCCGACCACACTCGCGAACGCCACGCAAGTGCCTTCGTCCCCTTGACTTCTAACAGGTGTCATGTTTTCAGTATAATCGATGTTGGGCGGCAGTGGAATCGGCGGCAGGACCAAGCCCATCGGAATATCACGCAAATCGCGGGGATCTTTTAAACAGCCTAACCTACGCACCTTCCTCCTTAAGGGCTGTCTTTTGAACCGCTATGATCAAACCCATCATAAACCACATTAAATTCGCTAATTGTAAGGCGTAAAAATTAACATCGAAAAAGCTATGCACTAAAAATGCGAATAATCCCGTTAATAACCCTGCCAGGATGCAGCCGTAAAATGTATCTTTAATTTTTCTCACATTTGTAATAGAGGCCTTGAACAAACTTACTATGACAAAAATGAAAGAAAGTAATCCAACGATCCCTGTCTCAGCCGCCATTTGAAGATAGGAATTGTGGGGATAGATCCCAGCCTCTAATAGGCCGCTTTTATAACGAGGCGCTACGATAGAATATGCGTTTAACCCGCAACCAAAAACGGGAAAGTCCCTGATGATCAATAGTGCCTCCCGCCATAGATTGGTCCTGACAATGTCCATATTTTGCATTATCAGGACGAGACTCTGCTTTATAGCAAATACAGGGTCCTGTCCTTCGATAGTCATATGTATAAAAAACGGGATAGCGATAAGCGATGCCAGCAATATAAAAACTATGCTGATTAAAAATATTCTATTTTTTTTAACCACCATGTTAACTATCATGAAAAATATCGCTGCAAAAGCAAGCCCCGTCCAGGCACCCCTTGACCGCGTCAGTACAAGACACGCCATTAATGCGCTCGATAGGCATATTATCAATACACCGGCTAAAAACCACAATATAACAGGTATGGCTTTCTTCGGTTTATTGATTATCAGCGCATAAAAGATGCCGTACAATAACGGCAACATTACTATGAGCCACGCACCAAAACCGTTGGCACTGGAAAAGGAGGCTGTAATCCTGCCGGCTTGCGGATATTTTCTTAAAAAATCCCCCACTGTTGTCACATATTGAAAAATGCCGTCTGCGCCTATAAGCAGCATAGACAAGACCATGGTAACCATCACTGCATTCAGCTTTTTTCTATCGTTTATAATCTCTGCTACTATAAAATACAACACCACTCCCTTGAGTAGCTTAGAGAAAAATCCTCTTAGGCTTAAAGAAATAGAGGTGCTAAGAAGCACCGATAGAAATGCTGCTATTATAAATAAATATACCGGGAGATTTAATTTTGTATCAACCGGTTTAAATATTCGTATCAACGAACTCCGCGAATCATAAGATAGCGCCCTATTTAAAATCCATAATGCAAAAGCAACCGCAATGCATATCTCTACCGCTGATTTTGAAAATGGCAGAGTAAATATCATTACCGATAAAGCTAACACTGTCAGCCAGCTAACCCATTCTCTAACTATCGCCATTATATTTTCCGTTCGGCTTGTAAGTAGGCACCATCTCTTTTATTTTGGCTAAGACCTTTTCTTCGTCCATTAAATTAGCCAGTCTTTCCAGTGTCTTCATGTCTTTGCGCAATTGAAGAGCGTCGAAATTATTTGGTTGCGCAATATAAATCTTATCGTGTTTTGTAGCCTTGTTATGCTCAATGTCCAAAAGCATTTCCTCCATCATCTTTTCTCCGGGCCTTAAACCGATAAATTTAATCTCTATATCCTTGTCTGGCTCCAGCCCGGACAACGTTATAAGATTTCTTGCAAGATCCGCTATTTTTATCTGTTCGCCCATGTCAAGGATGAGCACTTCGCCGCCCTTACCGATAGCGCCTGCCTGCATAACAAGCTGAGCGGCTTCACTTGCCGTCATAAAAAATCTTTTAACATCGGGATGCGTTACTGTAAGCGGTTTCCCGGCCGCTATCTGCTGCTTGAATATAGGTACCACGCTGCCGCTGGAGCCGATTACATTACCGAACCTTACAGCCATGAACTTTGTCCTCGCGGTCTTGGCCTTTGACTGTATCATCATCTCGGCTATCCGTTTTGAGGCCCCCATGGTGCTTGTAGGATTTACCGCCTTATCCGTAGATATCATTACAAACTTCTCCACTCCGTAATGCTCTGATGCATAAACAAGATTTCTTGTTCCAATGATATTGTTTTTTATGGCCGCGATGGGATTCCCTTCCATGAGCGGCACATGTTTATGCGCAGCGGAATGAAAAACTATATTAGGCCTATATTTAGAAAATACGCTCTTCAATAGCCCTATGTCTTTTATGTCACCGATAATAGTTTTAAATGACATATGGGGATAATTTGCCTTAAGCTCCATCTCTAAAAAATATAAATCGTTCTCGTTTAAATCATATAATATTAATCGGCCGGGATTAAACTTTGCTATTTGCCGCGACAATTCTGACCCTATAGTGCCGGCAGCGCCTGTTATTAAAACAACTTTGTTCTTTAATAGAAAGCTTATATCCTGTGTATTTATATTGACAGTTTCCCTGCCCAAGAGATCTTCAGGTCTTACATCTCTTATATGTTTTATCGTTACCTCTCCGGTTAATATCTTATGAATTTCCGGCATGGTCTTGATCTTCACTTCTGTCTTTTCGCATCTTGAGACGATATCTCTTATTGTTCTACCGCTAGCGGAAGGCATGGAAATGATCACTTCTGATATATTGTGGTTTTTGATGGTATCTTTTATATCATCGATCTTACCTAAGACTTTTACGCCGTGTATGCGAGAATTTAGCTTACTTGGGTTGTCGTCGATAAAACCTACCGGCTGATATATTCTTTTTTTTGCATTAATCATCTCACGAACAACCATTTCACCTGATGCGCCGGCTCCTATTATAAGAACTCTTTTGAGATTATGGGATTTAAGTTGCCTGAATTTAATCAAAACTCTAGGAGAAAATCTTGAGCTACCAATGAAAAAGAGGCATATCAGATAATCGATCAATAGTACTGACCGGCTCATCTCTATGCGTTGCGTAAAAAATGCTACCGCAATAAGCGATAAGCTGCCCATCGTCACAGATTTTAATATATTTATTGCTTCGCTTATGCTCGCATAGCGAAATGACCATTGATACATCCCAAAGATAGCAAGTAGAATAATCCTGAGAATGGTTGCCCACATCATAAAATACAGGCATGGAGATACAATAATGGCGGTGAGTCGCCAGTCAAATCTGATCGCAAAGGCTAAGAACATCGACAAATTCACTAACACCAGATCGACGGCCAGCATTATTGGTATTCGTAATCTATCGAATATATCTTCTATATTATGCATTTTGGAGATTATATCCTTTATCAGCTAAATAGTCAATTATAGCACTACAATATATCAGTGGTGCACGCCTTCTCCCTGAATTGATTTGATAATAGTCATAACTAAAATCTTGCCATCCAATAGAAGAGATTTGTTTTTCAGATAATACTCATCAAATTCGACCTTAACCGGTATGGGGAGGCTATCTCTTCCGTTAACCTGCGCCCATCCCGTAACCCCCGGGGAAAGCTTATGTATATTTTTTTTAGTCCTTAACTCTATCAAATCGTACTGGTTAAATAATGCCGGGCGGGGGCCTACAAAAGTCATGTCCCCAGATATTATATTGAACAACTGCGGAAGCTCGTCTAGACTAAATTTACGCAAAAATTCACCGAACGGCGTAATATAGTTATCCGGATTTTGAAAGAGATGAGTTGCGACAGTCGGTGCGCCAAGACGCATAGTGCGAAACTTTGGCATCTTAAATATTTTATTATCAATACCTACCCTATCCGACCAATATAAAGCAGGCCCTTTAGAGGTAAGCTTGATCACCAAACCGATAATGAGCATTGGGATGCTTAAAATAACTAATAAAAAACCCGCCATTATAAAATCAAAAACGCGTTTCATTATGCCTTTTTAATTGTCGCGACAAGCATTTAGAGGAGATAAACATGCTTGTCATGTGCTTTACGAAAAAATAATTCAACTGCACCCAGTCCACTTTTATGTAGCTATAGAACTTATAGGCATTAAACATTGCTTTAAAAAGCCTATTACGCGGGAGCCGTATCAGCTTTTTTATTATAGGGATAAGAAAAGGAAACTGCACGGCGATTGCAAACAGATCATGCAGGTTGATAATTTCATTCTTATGTACTAATTTAAGCGGCGTGGAAGAATGATAATCCGGCTCTATACGATAATCGATATCCAAAAGGCCATTATCGGCCGCAAGTCTGTACAGCTCTGTCCCGGGATAAGGCTGGATTATAGAGATCCAGCTATAAGCAGGCTTGCATTTTACGTTCAATTCTACCGTTTCAAAAGCATCTGATAATGTCTCCTTAGGCAAGCCTATCATATTAAATGTTTCGAATTTGATATTATATTTCTTAAGCAAAGCACAGGCTTTAATGATCTGTTCATTGCTCATGGGCCTTTTCAGCACATCCCTCCTCAACCTTTCGCTGCCTGATTCTATGCCGATAACAACAAGAAAGCATCCGCTGTCCTTCAGTCCTTTGGCTATGCTTTCTGTCACCAGATCAACTCTGACGTGACAGCAATACGGTAAATTCACATCTTTCTTATATCTTTCAACAAACTCAGAGAACCATCTTTTATCAATTATGAATATATCATCTACAAAACGGACCGCTTTTATCTTGTACCGGGCTCTTATCATCTTCAGCTCCGCCATCATATTATCTATGTTCCGTTTTCGTACATACGTTCCCTTGCCACTGTAGTAATCTTTAAGCTCCTTATTAAAACAATAGGTACAGCTATAAGGGCAGCCCCTGCCGGATATAACGTCCAATACCCCGTAATTTTTGTACTCATAATATTCATTGATCAGGCTCCTGTCGGGAAAGGCTATGTTGTTAATATCGGCAAGCGGCCTTATCTCATTTTTTATGATCTGATCATTGACCTTAACGCAAAGGTTCGGGATCCGGGAAAAATCTTTGCGATCATTGATATTACGCAGTAATTCCATAAAAGCATCTTCTCCTTCGCCCCTACAGATAATATCTACGCCTGGTTCTTTAATAAATTCCGGGTAAAAAGTGGGATGCGGGCCGCCGAACACAGATAAAAAAGAGATTCTTTTTTTCAGCAAAGTATTAATCTTAAGGTATCTCTTTTCGGTGCCGGTAGTCACTGAATAGCAAATGACATCCGGACGGAATGCAACCGCTTTGTTTAAATATTTTCTATCCAGGTTCGGTATGAGCAACGATGTTTCATGGCCTTCGTTTTTGGCGACAGAGATGAGATATAATAATCCTAACGGATCTCTGATGTCTGCGCTTGGTTTTAGATAAATAAATAATACTCTCATCTGCTACCCTTTATTGTCCTGCTAATACCCTCTTCCATAGTAAACGGCGGTTTCCAGCCCAGTAAATTGCTTATTTTGCCGCTATCAACGGTAAGGGCCCCTGCTAGCTTCTCTAACTCTTCATTCCTGCCTATGATTTTGGATAGCGCCTTTAAAATTCCGGGATATAAAGAAAATAAAACCGCCTTCTTACCCATAGCGCGAGCGAGCATCTTTATTAGATCCGGTGTAGACACATCGTCGCAATCGCTTACCATAAAAGTCTCGCCTGCCGCCAGCGGATGACTAATACAAGTAATAATGGCATCCATCAAATTACCGATGTAAAGAAAGCTGCGCCGATTGTTGATACTTTTAAGCGGTAATGGCAGGCCAATGCCTACAATTTTAATTAAATTCTTAAAATTAGCCTTCACCCCCGGCCCATAAACCAAGGGAAGCCGCAGAACAACTACTTGAAGGCCGGTTTCAGCGGCTACGCGAGCCAAGGAATCTTCAGCTTCCCGCTTACTGATACCATAAGCATCTTTTGGCTCAGGAGGATCGTTTTCAGTATACGACCGCCTAGATCCCTCGCCATTTACTTTGACTGAACTGATAAAGATAAATTTGTTAATTCCCGCCCTTGCAGCCATACGCGCCAAACGCTCCGTGCCCCGAACATTAACTTTACGAAAAACTTCAAGTGAATCCACGGCAGACTCTTTAGTAATATGGGCGCGCGCTGCTAAATGGATGACCGTATCCACTTTAGCTAAAACTTGCTGCCAATCCGTTGACTCGTTTATATCTCCCACTTTAATATATTCATCAACCCCGGAAATATACCGTACATTATTGCGTATAGCCACACGGACAGAATAGCCTTTTTCTTTCAAAAGAGCGCACAGATTGCGCCCTATAAATCCCGTTGCGCCTGTTACGAGAACTACTGACATAAAATCAACTCAAAATCCTTTGTATTTCTTTAAGATATGCGTCTACAACCATGGCTTCTTCAAATTTTCTTTTTACTTTATCGCGGCCGGCCTTACCCATCCTTAAGCGCTCCTCGGGTCTCAGTTCTATCATCTTGCCGAATGAATCGGCTAACGCCTGAGTGTCTTTGACGGGCACGGAAAAACCATCGATCCCTTCATCTACCACCTCGCGGCAGCCGATCGCGTCAGTTGTGATTATCGGTTTCTCCATGGCTAATGCCTCTAAGAGAGACTTCGGGATTCCCTCGCGGTAGGACGGCAATACCACACAATCCGACCCGCAGATAAACGGCCTGACATCCTTAACTTCACCGTGGTAAACAATAATACCTTCCTTTTCCCAACTCTTTATTATTTCCATGCCGACCGCCGCTGGATTACCCGGGTCTATTATACCCACCAGCCAAAACTGTGTTTTCGGGTATTTTTGTCTCGTAAGTCTGGCGGCTTCAACAAATTCTTTCAGCCCCTTATCCCATAAAAACCTTCCCGTAAATAGAAAAACGAATGAGTCGTCGCCTCTTTTTAAAGAACCGCAAAAATCCGGACTGAAAAAATTTGTATTCACTCCGGATCCGTTCACGAGTACTGCCTTATTCCTCTTTATAATGCCTTTTCTTACGAACAGGTTCAGATCGTCCTTATTCTGAAAAAAAGTAGTCCTTGCAAAATGGCACCCTATCTTATAAAGGAATTTTATCAATTGATAAACCGGGCTTTTCTTAATAAAGAGATACCCTAAACCCGATATATTATCGATACATGGCACGCCCGCCAAAGCGGCTGCCACGGCGCCATAGATATTCGGCTTTGGAGTGTAGTGCACGGCTATATCGGGCCTTTCTTTTCGATATATCCTGTAAAGAGCGATGGTCTGCTTCAGATCCGTAAACAGGTTCATGCCCTTCCGGTCAATAACCAAAGGAATGAAGCTAAAGCCCTTGCTTGTCACTTCATCCGCGTAGCCATTATCCTGGGCGCAGAATATCACATCATAACCTTTGGATTTCAAGCCCTTCATCAAGCCGACCCGAAAGTTGCGGATGGTCAAAGTCGTGTTGGATACGATTATTGCTTTCATTCGGCCTTTTGTTTCTTTTTGATCTTCAGGCTATCGAGAAAAACCGTAAAACCCGCTATGCCCAAAGCCACCAAGGTTGTAATATACGGGTATCTCATACGATATAATGTCCCGATATTACTGATTGTCAGCCCATAGATAAGCATCATATAAACACAAAACGCAAAAATTGTCCAAATCTCAGCCCGTTTACGCCAGCGCCAGATCGCACACGGCAAAAATAGCAAAGCAAAATACACGACCATCATTTCATAAGAAGCTACCCTGCGCATCAAATAACTCCCCCGATATGTGCCCTCGCTAAACCACTGAGTCGGAAAAGGCGCCAGGAAGGCGATCTGGGCCGCTCGGGGTAAATAGATTAGCATGTCTTTAGCGTTGCCAAATCCGATATCACAATCAATATTGCTCCTGGCTTCAGGGGCGCTCCCGCGAAAACCCCGCCTTATTATAGCCAGGTGGCATGCATTGCGGTCAATAAATAAAGGGAGCCAGGACGACCTTTTCCAGCACATATCAATATTATTCTTTTCAATTATTGTTCCTGCATCAGCTTCTACAACTATGGGGCTTTCAATTGTAGAGGATATATTCTGTACTGAGGATTTTTCGGCGTGGAACTGAGCGCTTACAACACTTTTTTTTAAATCGGCTGGGTGTAACTGCGCTGATATTAAAAGTATAAATAGCATATCCAATAAAATGAGCGCTGTTTTATGCCATGATATATCTTTTTTAAATGCCCTGATAAAGAGTACTAAAAAAAGTATGGAAAAAAATGAAATTACAAACGGCATTACAATCATTAACATATAAGAACGCACAAGCCACAGTAGAATAAAACCGCAAATACAAAAGATAATTGAATAAAAACTGATAGAAAACCAACTAACGGCTTTATTGCTCGCTAATTTGACTAATGAAACTAGGCCGTACAAAAGCATTACTACGCCTAATACGCTAAAGATATCTTTATGTAATTGAGCGGTCCACTGCAGGTTTGATGGAAAGACTAAAAAAGGTAAAGCACAAAGGATCGATTTGAACTTATTGTTTATAAATAAATCCAGAAGGTTAACCAAGACCAGCGCGGCGCTTGCATGCAAGGCGGCATTTAGAGGGATGAGTATCCTGGCATTCGGTAAAAAAACATAAAATATAGATGCTATACCGGATACAACATGGCCTTCCGGCTTTAATTGCCATGCCGACCAGCCTTGGGCGTGAATTTTATTGGCCGATTCCAAGGCTAATTTATGAAAACCAATGCTATCGAAAGAACAAATAAGCAGTCCGCTGCCGGCATGCAAACCTGGGAAGACATACGGTAATAACACAAACTGCACAAAAGCGGAAACACAGAATGTATAAAAGAAAAAGATGCACCATAATTTTAGATTATTTATTTTATCCATCGAAACTTGCCTTCTATTTTACGGTCATGCAACCATTTCCATGCCGTATACGGTAGGTACGTCAAAATATACAATACAAAAAATACGGAGGCAGCAAATCTGTATGGCGCCAGTTCGGACCTGGCAGATTTCGGATCATGTTTTTCCACGTGTACTTTCGCCTGCCAATATGCCAGCTTTGCCTCATAATACCTGATCTCGGAAGCATATTTTAGTTCTATCGAATCGTCAATTTTTTTTAACTTATTTAATATGTACCTCATTTCCATTGGATGCATATGATGAAGTTTTTTGCTACTCATATCCCCATGGATACGATAAATTGCAAGCGGCTCGTCGATATATAATGCTTGTAATTTTAAAAGAATTCTCATAAAAAAATCAAATTCTTCTGACAGACCAAGTTTTTCGTCAAATTTCTCATCAAGTCTCTTGACAGCGCTCATCCTGAGCATTGCAGTCTGCAAAGCAACCGGATAATTATACAAGAAACTCCCGAAAACATTTCCTTCCGGCTGCTGTCCGCTCAAAGCGGGTATTAAATTGCCTGTTTTTGGCATTATTAACCTAAAGTAGTTGCCGTAAACAAAATCGATATCACTTCTATTGTTTAATGCGCCTACCTGCTTTTCAAGAGTTCTTGGCAGCCATTTATCATCGCAATCTAAAAATGCCAGATACTGCCCTCTAGCTTCGGCCATAGCAAGATTCCTGGCCTTGCCAAGCACGAAACATTGATCGCTTTTAAAATAACGCAGCTTTGGGCCATAGCTTTTCGCAATACCGGCGCTCCCATCGGTAGACGCATTATCCCAAAAGATGATCTCCCAATCGGTATAACTTTGTGCATATATACTGCCGAGAGCTTCTCGTAAATACTCCTCACCGTTCCTGCAGTTCATTATTACACTTACGAGAGGATTGGCAACACTCGCTTTATCCATGACTCTATTTCCAGGCATATGGGATTGCTGCATCGGTAGGGCCAGCCCTTTTGATCTCGTTCGGATCATGGGGCATGTCAGCACAATTTGCTATAAGTGCCGGGATATCGGACATTCCTTTAAAACCGTACCATAACATAGGTGGTATTTTTACTAAACAGTAATTGTCCTCCCCTATCTCCATTTCCAGCATTTCACCCTTGGTTGAAGAACCCTCCCTGTCATCGAATATGACTAATTTAACCTTGCCTACCGGGACTGCAAAACACTGCGTCATCTTCAAATGCTTTCTCCATGCCTTCACTACGCCGCTATTTACGGAAGAAAAATATATTTCTCCGAATGCCGTAAAAAGGGGCGAGTCCCGCCTGATCATGTGCATAACCTTGCCGCGGTTATCTTCTATCTTTTGCAACTTCTCTGTCAAAACGCCGCCTATCATATCTCTAATCCTTCGCCCAATTAAGATTATGGGTTCGTGCCTCTGAAACATAATAATCTATCTGCTGCGCCGTAAAATCTAACATGCTCTTACTCTTGTCCTTATAATATTTCTCATACCATTCGGCTGCCATCTTTATGGTATCGGGAAAAGACAGTATCGCGTGCCAACCAAGTAGTCTTAGGGCCTTGTCGCTGGATACTTTTAAAAACATGCTTTCCCGTGATATTTTTTTCTCGCTTAAATACTTCCATTTATTATTTCCGCCGAAATACCCCGAAAACAGCTTAATAAGCTCTCTCACCGATTTGCCCATCTCATGGCTCGGGCCGAAATTAAATGACTCGCCGCATAGTTTATTGGATTCGCAGACTCTTGCCCCCAACCATAAATATCCGCTTAATGGTTCGAGAACGTGCTGCCATGGCCTCGTTGCTTTAGGATTTCTGATAAGCACCTGTCTGTCAGCGCTCCATGCCCTGACACAGTCCGGCACCAATCTATCGGCGGCCCAATCCCCTCCCCCTATCACGTTCCCTGCCCTGGCTGTAACCATTTTACAATTATTATAAGGTCTGCTGAAAAAAGATTTAACGTATGAATGACAGACCAGTTCGGCACACGCCTTCGAAGTACCGTAGGGATCGTTTCCGCCGAGCTCATCTGTCTCCCTGTATCCCCATTCCCATTCCATGTTCTTATAACATTTGTCGCTTGTTATCATTACGCCTACAATTTTAGTCTGCATGTGGCGCATACACTCCAGGACATTGACGGTACCCAGGACATTAGTCTCAAAAGTCGTTTTCGGATCAAGGTAGGCCTTGTTTACAATAGGTTGGGCAGCCAAGTGAAATACAAAATCGGGTCTATGTTTTACGAATACTTTTTTCAGAAAGTCGTAGTCCCGCACATCCCCTTTTATGTGCTCGATAAATTTATTAATCCTGCAAACCGAGAATAAACATGGATTAGACGGCAAATATGATGAATATCCTATTACTTTAGCGCCTAATAAATTTAACCATACAGAAAGCCACGACCCCTTAAAACCCGTGTCTCCGGTAACTAATACCGTCTTTCCTTTGTAGGCATTTTTAAGATCCGCTTTATTTTTAAGTCTACTCATATCATCTCCCGGTTATATTATATTAGTTATGATTAGAACGAACAAGTCAATTTTATCTATCAGTAAAAAACTTTTATTCTCTTTACTATATAGGCCTGATCCTTTTTGGTAACGTCCGGATGTAAGGGAATACTAAGCAGTTCGCTATGCATTTTCTCCGTTATCGGCAAATGAACGTTGCCTTTTTCATAATACTTTAAAAGATGGTTGGGATAATAATGAATACCGCATTCTATACCGCTGTCTATCAAATGCTGTCTCAAGCTGTCCCTCTTGTCTTTTTTTACCTTTATCGGAAATATATGCGGCACCACTTTATCATAATCGCATGGAAATAAAGATATGCCGGAAAGATCTCCCAACTCACTACAATATCTTTTGGCCAATTCTTGCCTGCAAGGTTTGAATTCTTTTTCAAACCTGGCAAGTTGGGTAATACCTATTGCCGCAAACAGATTACTCATATGATACCGGTACCCCTGATGAAAGACATTGAATTCCCAGCTTCTCTGACCCTTATATCTCTTTTCAGTATCTTTATGAATACCCAAAAGCCTGGCGTCCATAACGAACCGGATCACCGTGGGATCGTTTGTCACCACTGCGCCGCCCTCTCCGGAGGTTATATTCTTTATCCCGTCGAAACTGAAACATACCACATCCCCAAAAGAACCTATTTTTTTATCACTATAAACGGTCCCAAAAGCATGGGCCGCGTCCTCCACTACCCTGAGTCCGTTTTTTTTCGCAAATTTATATACTTCATCGAGGTTACCCGGCCATCCGGCATAATGGACCGGCATTATGGCCCTGGTCCTTTTAGTCAACCGCTTCCCGGCATCTCTTAGATCTATAGTGCATGTTTCAGGCATTATCTCACATGGCACAGGACGAGCTCCCACAGCTGTTATGGCCTGAAAACATCCCACAAAGGTAAGCGATTGCACCAACACTTCATCGCCCGGGACGAGACCGATCCCCCTCAATGCAAGATGAAGAGCCGCCGTGCCCGAATTTACACAAATGACTTTCCCGCCTCCGACGTAACCTTCTAGCGCCTTTTCAAACTCATTGACATATTTTCCCATCCCCAGATAAGAATCGTCGATAACCCTGCCTAATGCCTTCTTCTCAAGGTCTCCCACTATCGATTTAGATAGCCGTATTTTTTTCATCTCACGATCTTTCTATGCCTTGGCCTCAACCCAATAAGTATCCCATCTGGTCTTCTTTTTAAACATGCCGTCCTGGATAACGCGGAATCCGGCCGATCTCATGGCATTAAAAAATTCATTTCTATTCCTTGAATATCCCCAGAGCTGACCCCTTTCCTTCAGGCCCAGCGTTTCCAAAAATCGTCTCGATATATTTTTCAATTCATTTAACAGTATGTCAAAAAAGGCCGATGGTTCAAAAGACCAACTGATCAGGATACACCTTCCACCTTTTAATAGACGAAATCTGACATTTTTAAGAAGCGCTGTTAATTGCTCCTGATCCAGACAATATTCAACTCCCGCAAGATAGATCACATCAAAACCAATATCCGGAGGGATACATCCCGGGAAAGTTCCCACAAATATTTTCTCTTCCGGCATATGTTTCCTTATCCATGCAAGCGATTCTCCCGACCCCTCCGCTATGCTGAGATTAAACGGACCTATACCCAGCAGCGCTTTTTCTATCATGCCTATGCCGCATCCAACTGATAATATCCTGATATCTCCCAAACCTGAAAATCCATCCCGCAAAAACTCAGCGGTCTGTATTTTTAATTCGACCCATTCCGGATCAAGCTCATCCCAATCCCTGTATCTTCCCAACAGCTTTTTGTAATACTCTTTATAAAAATCAGCAGCCGCAATGCGGACGGGAGAAACGGCGATAAAATCCTTGAAACGGATACCGTGCCATTCGTTCTGGAAAATCTTTCTCATCTTAATCCTTCTCCGGACTTTTGGCGTATAAATATGGAAACCTTTTTGATAAAGTAAATGGGATCGCCCAGTAATTTCCATAAACATTTTTTCAAAAAAAGCATCGGAGAATTTATGAAAAAACTCCTTAAAAGATATTTTTCGCCTTCTGCGAGTATTTTTTTCAATTTTTTACCATCAAATTCCGGCGTAGAGACAGCAAAACTCCTGATATGCAGATCGTCAAGAGTAAAATCACTGCAAAGATAATTTTGCTTTTTGCATATATCATAAAGTTCCGAGCCAGGATAAGGAGTTGCTATAGAAATATGCGGCGTGAAGACGCCGAGCTCTCTGGAAAGGCTAAAACTGTCCCACATCTGATCCTCCGTCTCACCGGGCATACCGATGACAAGGAAAAGGCCTACGTTTAAACCGATGCTCTTTGCGTATTTAACCAGCGGCTTTACCTTATCAAGATTTAATGGTTTTTTTATCAACCTGTCGAGGACATCCTTATTTCCGGATTCTACTGCAAAGTTTATTGTGCGGCAACCGCTCTTCTTCATCTTATCTATAAGACATTCGCTTAAGGTCCATGCGGCTATGCCGTTAGGAGTGTCCCATTCCATATCCAGCCTACTCTGCACCATGCCGTCAAATATCGCCTCGGCTCTTTTCGAATCCAGCGTTAAATTGTCATCCTCAAACATTATCTCCTCTATACCGTATTCCGCTTTTATCTGTTTCAGTTCTTTTATTACATTCTCGCAAGAACGGGGCCTGAAAGACCGACCCCATACCGCATATGCGGAACAAAACGAACATCTCGCCGGGCACCCTCTCGAAGTTATTACAGGAGAAAAACGCCTTTTCCTCCTGTCTCCATGGGAAGATCTTAACCCAAAATACTTGTCCATATTCAACAGATGCCTGGCAGGAAAAGGCAATGAATCCAAATCATCTATAAACCTTTTTTTTGGGAGCACTTTAATCCGGCTGTCTTTTCGGTATCCAAACCCATCTAGCCCTGAAAGATCACATCTGCCCTCCAATAAATGCACCAGGTCTATGATTGTGCGTTCTCCCTCGCCAAGGACCACATAATCTGTGTTGGGGTCGGAGAGGACAAGTTCCGGCATAACCGTTGGATGCGCTCCGCCTGCAACCGTAATAATCATATTATTTACTTTTTTTGCTATTTTATATATCTCATGCGCGTTCTGACGCTGAATCGTAAAAAGGTTGTTCACGCCCACGATATCAGGACCGTAAGATTCTATAATCTTCTCTATCTCCTTGAAAGAAAGCCCTATTCTTATCATCTTATCTGATATTTCAGCATGGTCACTCCAACCGTCTATCAAACAGTCTACTATTTTTGTTTCTATACCTTCTCTCTCTAAAACGGCTGCCAGGTACCCAAGCCCAAGCGGGGGCATCGGATTAATATCAATCCTGTCCTTAAATGTAACTGCCGGGGGGATAAACAAAAGGGCCTTTTTTATCTTCTTCATATCTTCATCCTTTTACCAAAAAAGGCATCGATAGCCATAATATCTCCGTGCGGACAATTCATCATCGGGTATTTCATTATTTGCGGACCAAAAACAGCTCTATTTTCCATAAACAGCTTACGTATATAGGCGGCAGGGCTTCCTAAAATCTGCCCACACGCCATATCCAACTTCCCTACCCCGTATTTAATCAAATCTATGGCCGCGTCTGCATCGCCTACTGTAAAGACACCGCGCCTTTTATAACAAAAATAACAGGCCTCTATAATACAATAAATAATATCAAATTCGAGGGGCAGTTTGTCGTTGAAATTCTCCCAATCCATGACCCATGCAACACCATCGTCCATAAAGAGTATGTTATCAATTGAATAATCGCCGTGGCTGAAATTGGTATCATCTATCCTGAATATGTCCATGTAATGGCTCAGGGCATTGCGTATCTTTCTATAATTCTTCGTAATAGGCAGCCCAAGGTCCCCAGGGATGCCGTCTTTGTACGACAATCTCAGCTGAAAGAATGTATCTTTATAAGCCCTGAATGACAATACAGGATTGCAGGCCAGATTCAATCTTTGGCCGTACCAGGTTAGGCCGTCATGCTCTCTCTTGATAGACCTGGCCCCGTCAGCATTAAAAGCGGTCTTGACTATGCCGACCGGAACCGCGCGCTCATCCAGGTCCACCGCCACTTGAACAGAACTATCATGGGAACAATTGCGTATTAATTCCATTGAGTTCATTTCCTGGCCAGCACAACAAAGCTTTGGGAGAAAAATCCTAGCCTTAGCCTTCTAAAGACGATATCCTCTATTGCATAGCATACTGCTTTTGCAATAATATTCCTCCCCTTCTTATACATGCATGGCCTATAATACCTCATCCCGTTATCCGTCAATATATATTCCGGAAACCTATAATCCGGAAAAGCGTAAAAGATTCTTACGTCTTTAAACCCCGCACTGATAAGCATCTTCCTTAAAGACTTCCTGGAATATGTCCAGTTTACATACGGCCTGCCCAGGACGGCTTTCGAGACAAGATCCTGAACAATCCTGGGCAAAAAAGTGATAAATCTTATATTGCAATGAGGGTCAGGCAGCCCAAGAAAATTAAATATATCAAACCGATTTTCTATGGCAAGATAGAGCTGGCCACCGTTCTTGAGGCCATCATAAATGGTCTTAAGAAATCCCGTCTGAATATGACATGGCCTGGCGGTGCGTTCGTATTTCTTAGCTAGTCTTTTTCCATAATACTTCTTTAACTCCACCGTACCTTCTTCGGGGATCCATTCGAGCACCCCATTGACCAAAAATTTATCAACGGAACAGTTTTTATACTTGAGCTTTCTCAGATCCGCACATACTAAGTCTGCTTTTGTCAGGCCTTCCTCTGTCAGGCGCCGCTTCAATAATAGAAGAGATTCCCGGGTCTGGTCAACGGCTATAACATTGCATCCCGCTCTTGCAAGCGGCACTGTCAATGCTCCCCACATGCAGCCTGCGTCCACAACAATATCCCCAGGTCTCGGATCCAATAACAGCAGCCCTCCGGCCCGCTTATCAGAAAATATTACGTCGAAATATTGCGGGAAGTGACACTGAACCGTTTTCCTCGAACCAAGACCTGAAAGGTCTGATACGTACCTGTCATTTTCGTTCTTATCCAGATTGGACCAGTACCCTCCGCTGGGCCCGAACCATATACCTTCCCGGTTTTCCAGCTGTCCTGACACAACACTATCTATGCTCATTTAAAGCCTCGATCCATTCATCACGCCAATTATTACTGGCGGCAGCAAATCTTTCACAGAAAACATTTCTCGCTCTTTGCACCTTAATGTCGCTCCACCATTTCATGGGATTGTCATAAATATCGTTTACTTTTTTCGCCGCATCCTCAGGGCTCTTATATAAAATACCGACATCTCTTAAAAGTTCAAAATATGTCTCGGCCTCCGGCCTAATAATATAATTGTCATGATCCCAAAACCAGACAGTTGGAGCGTTTATTGCCATTACCTCGAGATTTGATGTACTCAGATGATCTATGACCACGATCTTTGCTTTCTTGATCAGGTTCACTGCCCTGCCTTGATCGGAAAAAATCTTTATCCCCGGGATCATCTTCTTTACCGTTTCTATCTCACCCCATCCTATCTCCTGATAAGGCCTGTACAACAATCTATCCCGCAAGGGCTCATCCAAACCGTCGACGAATCTTTTCTTGTCTAAAAAATATTGTGGCATATCATCCTGAGCAAATGCGGCCTGGAATCTACATAGATATTTATGTATACCTGATCCAATGAATAATAACAATCCATCATTGTTTTTTTGATAAGAATCCTTTAGCACGGACAGGTGCGGGCTGCTTAATGGAACTGTTTTGTCATTGTTTTCGTAGCGCCATCCCCAGGTATAAAATATATCCTTTTCCATCGAAATCGTCTCGGCAAGCGATAAAAACATACCATAACCGCCTCCATGCTGAAAATCGAGCAGCACGGTATCTGTTAAGGTTGAGTTTGCGGCAAAGAATTTAAATTTTTCGTTAAACAGCCAGCCTGTTACCGATCCTACGGCTTTTACATTTTTTGTCGTTACCTTACTGTTGTATTTATTAAAGTACTCTACATAGCACATTGGGATTGCATCCGGGATTAGTTCCTTAAGAAAATTTTGGAATTTATCGGCTGTCTTCCCCATCTTCAGGCCTTGCCTTCTGGCCCGGGAATAGCAATTCTTATTCATGGGCCCCTGGGAATCAAAGTTTTTGAAAACGACTGAATTAAACCGGCATTCCGATTCTAACATTAATATCTGCCGCCAATCAACATGGTACATATCGCTCAAAATTATTTCTTTTTGGGAAAAAATATTACTTAAATATTTCAAACCATAGAACATCTTTTTGGCAAAACCGCTGCTATAAATATTTTTATTCCCCGCCGTCTGGGGCACTATCGTCTTCTCTGCGACCCTGCCAGGGAAAAAATAACGCGCTATGAGGCTGAATAGTTTCAGATTATAGTAATCATCGGAGGCTTTTCCTCTTATAGATACAAAATCATAGGTATCCACAGTTAATAATTCGCACAGAGATTCAGGCAGGATATAAGTATAAGCATTCTGATGGACAGTAAACGCATTTTCTATTCTTCTGTATCTTTCATATAATATCTCTATGAAATGCGATAACCACGGCCCGACAAGTATCCTCCAGTATCTTTGAGGGTAAGAAACGCCGTGAAGAAGATTCAATTGCTCGCTCAATTCTCTTAGTATCTCCTCATATATCTCACGGCACAGGCCGGCTGCGGTTTCTATTTTAAAAGCAGGCTTCCAGGGAGAGACAACTATAGAACAAGGCCTGCCCTCGATTAGCTTTCTATTTTTTTCATCCGCCAAGCACCACGGACCGAGAAACAGCACCTCACTGTCGATATCCCAAGCGTCAGAAATGCCCGTCGTAGCTAAAAATTGCCTGCCTAAGCCCATTTTACATTCCTCTGAAATTTCATATCAAAACCGATGGCTTTTTTCACCTCTTCCTTTTCGGCGGGTTTCAGTAATTTAAAGTAATAAAAGCCCAACGAAACGCCGTATATTACGGCCATCTCAAAAATAGTAGCAATAAAATTAGATGGGTATAAATAAAATAAAACAACCGTAGAAAAAATGGCGACTAATAAATATAGCAGCAGGTTTACCTTTACGCTCTTATCGAAATATTCCTTAAAAGTAACTTTCAGCATCTTTAGCGACAGGGCCAATTCCAGCGGAAACGCGACGAAGATCATGGAAAAAGCCAGGCCTGCGGCCAGGGCGACAATACCTAAGCTTTTAACAAAAATAAGACTTACCAAGAGATTTGAGATCCCGGCAGCTAATATTATAAAGAAGGTTCTTCGCACTATGCCCTTTGCCGATAATAGCCCTACCGCCAATTCTGAAGTGCCGCTAAAGAGCCAGAGGGACATTATTATTCTTGCGGGCAGTATGCTTTCCCGGAAACTTTCCCCCATCCAATGAATTATAAAAGGTTTGGCGAAAAAGATGGCGATTAACACTGCAGGAAGAAGCACGGCCGACATCAATTTCGTCCCTTTAAATAAAAGCTGCTTCTGTCGGGCATAATCATGAGCCCCTTCCATCTCAGACGCAGCTATCCATGCAGGTCCTCCCAGCGTTGAATTAATAACGCGAAAATAATTCTGCAGGTTAAAAGCCACGGCGTATAGAGATATCGCCGACACCGAAACAAAATAGCCTATTATGATATTATGTATCTGGTATAAAAATATGGCTGACAATGAACTTAAAAACATAAAGATACTGAAATTAAATATAAATTTAAAAGTATTAATGTTCCTGTGCGGAAAAACTATGCGAAAATTGACATGTTTGACCGTGAACCAAAAAAAGACCGCGCCGGCAGTAAAATTCAATATCTGCATGGCTATGAAAAGCTGCAGGATACCGAAGCCCTTGATTAATATAAAAAAGGTTACTATCGCAAGTAATATCTGATTGATTATGCTAATTGCGGCATCAAGGTTCCACATGTTCAGCCCCTGTATTGCCCTGCGGAATATACCCATAGGCCATACCACCAATGATGATAATGCCGCCGCGATTAAGAGGTCTCTCATAACCCGAATATTTGCAGGGTCGATCTTAAAAAAATAAATGAAATATTTTGAGCTTAAAAATAACATTAACGAAATCAAAACGCCTATAATGACATAGAACGTGAAGGATGCGTTGATTATATGGCCTATCCCTTTAAAGTCTTTTTTACCATGATATTCAGATACATATTTCGTGAGTGCGGACATCATTCCAAAATCCAATAATCCAAAATAATCGGTAACTGTCAAAACGATAAGGTAAACACCGTATATCTCTTTGCCAACATGCGCTACTATAAAAGGAAAAAGCATGAACGATATGAGCATATATACGCACCTGCTCAGCGCTATATAACTTATATTCTTTCCTATCGTTCTGGCTTTTGACATATATCTTCTACTGATCCGTCACCATGCGTGCAAACCGCCGTCAACATATAATAAATGTCCGGTAATATATGAGGCGGATTCGGACGCCAGAAACAAAACAGGGCCTACGATATCTTTTTTATCGGCCATTCTTCTCAATGGTACTCTTGTACTGTATTGTTCTTGAAATAACCTGCTGTGCTTATCCAAAACCCCTCCCGGACAGATGGCATTTACTCTAATATTAAATGGAGCGGCATAACAAGCCAGATACTTGGTAAAGGTATTTATCCCGCCCTTTATTAATGGATATGACGGGAGGCTTGCGATTTCTGTATTTTTGTATATCCTGAAGTCCGGCGACAAGTCTCCGTATGTGGAACTGAAATTTATAATCACCCCGTGTTTAGCTTTTTTCATATTTATCAATATCTCTTTGCAACATCTGTAAAATCCTAACAGATGATCCATGGTATCCCTTCCTACGATATCCGGATCCACATCTTCGATTCTGCCCTTAGAATTGTCCTGCCTGGGCCAGGCGCAGTTTATCCAAACGTCTATCTTCTTATCATGAACTATTACATCGGATATAAATCTCCGAATAGACTGAGAGGATGTTATGTCGATCTTTATATAATTTATATTACTTTTATTCCGAAAATTCTCGGGAACACGGGTACCGACAAAAACTTTAGCGCCGTAGCCGTCAAACGCATTTGCAAGCTCCGTACCGATCAGCCCGGTCCCGCCTATTACGCAAACTACCTTATCCTTCATATTGAGGAAATCTTTCATTATTTATCTCCTTTTTGAGCCTTTTACAAATCAGTTTTTGGTCGCATCTCGTATAGCATTTATGATCTTTGGGAAAATCACCGTTTATGTGCCATCTTCTAAAATTTTTATAATCCACACTGTTCCATATCTCTTTTAGGGTCTGACTGTTGGCATTGCCTAAAACCATCTCGCAATTATAATCCTGCGTGCATGGGACTACAGAGCCGTCAACCATTACAGTCATCGATGTCCACGGAAACTCGCAATACTGTGTTTCGTAATGAGACCTTGGTTTTCCCGCGTCATCATCCTTATAATACCATTGATTGTCCTGGCTCTTTATATAAGCATAGACATCCCTATCCTTCCAGAGGCCCATAAAGTCATCGTGCATCTTAACGGAATTTTTTGACCGAGAAAGGTCGAGCATCGTTATAACTATCTTGGTTTTAAGCGATGGGTTCTTTGATTTTGCATTTATAAGCTCGCGTATCAATTTATACGAACGCGTAAAATCGTTGCTCTTTCCCCTGATCTTCTTGGCGCTTTCGTCGTCGATCGCATCCATGGCGAATTTTATGACTCCGACTCCGGCTTCCATCATTTTTATAAATTTATCCACATCTATATTTGCTGGCACGCAGGAGAAATAGGTCGGGATATTATATTTTGAACATAAAGCAATTCTTTCTACAAGATAAGGGTCCAGCGGCGGCTCACCATAACCGTGCAAGATCAGCGACTTTGATACCGTATAAAAATAAAACGCGTTTTCACTTTTATCCGATGGATGAATACGATATTCATCTGCGATAAATTTCCAGAAGCTATCCATCGCCTCTTTTTTGTGAGGCATTATCTGTTTTATGACTTTTTCAAAAAGCCCCATCTTCATAACCTGCGCGGGACGCCTCATCAGGCTTGTACGCGGGCACATCTTGCATTTCATATTGCAAGCATTGGTCGTTTCGATATTAAAAACACACGGATATTCATCTGTATGCTTCCTAAGGATTGCCGACACTTCGGCCTGGCGGATATGGGATTTCATATCGACGATCTTCTTTTTTATTTCCGAAGTGGTTCTAAAAAAGGATATATCGAACATGTGTTTATTTTATCCCCTTTCCGACTTCAAATTTCTCGTGCCAGAGCCCCCATTGATCCTGACGAAAAAGTTTCGGATTGTACCATTTATCAAGTATTCTCCAGAATTCAACAGGCTTCATGCCCGTAAAATTCAAGAATGCGTCTACAATACCCTGATCAAGGATCTTGTCGTGTTTTTTTACATAAGGTATCATTTCCTTGCGTGTCGCGATTCCTGCGCGGATCCAGCGCGATGCCATTTCGGTGGCCGAAGCGTGGCCGAACTTTGGGTATTTCAGATACTGGTTCAGCAGATATCCTATCGAGTCGATCTGGTTATATTGCTCTACCGTCCCTTCTCTTATATACTCATGAGCAAGATGCCGGAAGCCCCACCGTTTCGCGAGTTCATAATTTCGATGGCTGTCCCATGGTACAAAATAGCTCAAATATATCGGGTCGAGCCCATACCCTTCACATTCCTCAAGCGTCGGCTGTTTGGCTGATTCCAGGTCTCTTTCGGTCAGATCCCCGTCCTTCAGCCATTGGTTCCATGCCGGTTTCACTACATCATTTTTCGACTGCAATTTTGCCGATGGGGTTTCTTCGTTGTATTTTCCTCCGTATGTATAATTCACATTTTCGCCGTAAATCAACAGGTGCAGCCCTAATTTCATCGCCATTCTGTAAGGGTAGGCATAAATCAACGCATCTCCATACCATGTAGGCGACCCGATTTCAATCAATGCCTTCTTCGCCAATATGCGTGTCACATTATGATTCGGTATTATCGAAATAATGTCACAATTGAATGTATCGGATAAATTTGCGAGATTTTTTCTTCCGGTCTCGGTCCAGTCTATATTGCCTACCGCGAGAAGAACGGGATTCATCCGCATGACTTCTTTCATATACCATACCTGAAAGTGAGAATCCTTCCCTCCCGATACCGCAATCGCGCAATCATAACTATTCCCGTATTTTCCTCTGTACTTACTGCATACCTTTTCAAATTTTTTTTTGCGCTTATTCCAGTCGGTTTTTCTTTGTTTGCCATAATTATGGCACGGCGAGCAAACACCGTCCTTTTGAAAGGTTATCCCCGGCCTCGTGTCTGGCATCAAACATCTTTTGCAGTATTTCATCGAAATTATCTCCTTTTCTTATTTTTTAAAACTAACTCTGCGACGTGAAAATCCCATGCCGTATCGATATCAAGCGACCTTTCCTGCGGCATAATGTAAGGTACCGCACCCTTGGGCACAAAAGTACGTTGCTTCAGAAGTGATGAGCAGGTATTCAGATAGATCGCACCATTTTGTTCGTACAATTCCGGCAACGCCTGCCTGTACATGTATCCGTCATTCGGAGGAATAAAATATTCCAATGAACGTTTTTTATTTATGCTGTGTGTTTTATAAGGATATTTTATAATTTCACAGACACTGACAACAGCGAGTGTATTACGATTTTTGGCCAATTTAATGACATTTTCCATATCTTCGGTTGTCCTGAAAGGAGATGTCGGCTGAAGCAGCATTATATAGTCCGGGTAACATGCCTCATGTTTTTTCAGCCAATCGATCGCGTGGAGCACGACTGAGATATGTGGGGATTCATTTTTTGAAAGTTCTCCGGGGCGCCTGAACGGCACTTCGGCGCCGTGTCGCTTCGAAACCTTTGCGATTTTCTCGTCGTTAGTAGATACAATTACACGGCTTAAGCCCTTGCATTTCAACGCCGCCTCTATCGTCCATGCAATCAGCGGCTTGCCCGCAAGGATTTTTATGTTCTTCCCCGGTATGGATTTTGAACCGCCACGTGCCGTAATAAGCCCGATAATCTTCATAATCGCTATCTCCTAATATATTTTTTGCCGGACATACCTTTATTGTCCGTATGATATTCACTGCAAAATTGCTTCTGAATTTCCGTGCACCAGATCTGGGATCCATTGAGTATAGAAATGAACCGCTTCACGCTCTTACCGTCCCCAAAATGCGTGGTAGGGGTCTTCGGGACATCCGGTATCTTATTTATAGCGGATGTGATATCCGCTGCCGACTCGCGGACGTTAATGATAGTCTTATAAGCGAATCGCCCGCTTTGCCGGTTCCCGATATTTATAGACGGGATCCCGTAATACGGCGCCTCCCTGATACCTGAGCTCGAATTGCCGATGATGAATTCACAATTTTTAAGCAACGTAAGGAATGATTCGAAGCGTATCGAAGGAAATATCCTGAAATTTCGGTTTTTACTCATAAGCTTGAGTTCTCTTATTATAATATCTGACCCGCTGTCATTATTGGGGTATAATACTATATATTTTTTGCCGGAACTCGCCAGCGCCTTTGTGACCTGCCGGACATTATCGGATAAATCATGCAGATTCGTAGTTACCGAATGATATATGAATAGCGCGTATTCCTTAAAATCAATTTCGTAGTGCTTCTTGACCGCCGATAAAGCCGGGAGGTAGCCGGAATCCATAAGGTCCATGTCCGGGGACCCTATCACATATATGTTTGACTTCTTCTCGCCCATCTGAAGCAGCCTTTTCTTAGCTTCTTCATTCGACACGAAATGTACATGCGCAAGCTTCGATATCGAATGCCTTATTGATTCATCTATAGTCCCAGACAGTTCGCCGCCCTCTATGTGCCCTACGATAATATTGTTCAATGCTCCGACAACAGCACCTGCAAGCGCCTCCACGCGGTCACCATGGACAATTATAAGGTCCGGCCTCGTCGCGGATACATAATCACCGAAGCCATGGATCGTATTCCCGAGTATGGCATCCATCGAATTGCCGGTTTTCTGATTATAATAACTAAATATATTTTTAAAGCCGGCTTTTATGACTTCGTCTACAGTGCTGCCGTATTTAGGCAACATGTGCATGCCGGTTGCGAATATATGGGTTTCGAATGCCTTTTCCTGTTCGAGCGCTTTCATCAAAGGCTTAAGTTTGCCGAAATCGGCACGCGTACCCGTTAAAAAAATGATCTTTTTACTTTTCATAGACATGCTCCCATTTCAACTGCCTGTTCTTCTTAATGCAGCATTTCGCCTTTTTTCCGAGAAGCGCGCTTAAGTGCCCTGCTTTTATCTCGCCTGTTCCAGGGCGCTTAACCCAGATGTTTTCTTTAGTCAGTTTTTCTCCTGCATCGATATCACGTATCGCGACCACACAGGCATACGCAAAATCTATCGTTGGTTGTTCCTCTTTTAAAATAGTTTTGCTGCCACCTGATGCCGAATGTATTATACGGCTGCCTGTAATCAATTGTCTGAGTTCACCGGGATCCATAGAGATAGCTATATCCGGCCCCGGCCAATCTTTATCGGATGTAAAATGTCTTTCAAGGATACTGGCTCCCAAAGCTACGGCCGCTAAACACGGAAATATGGTAAATGAGTGGTCCGATAGCCCGAGCACAGCATTCGGAAAATGCTTTTTGAGTTCGGCCAGCGCGCCAAGCCTTATTTTGCCGGGAGGTGTGGGATACATGGATGTGCAATGTAAGAGAGCATACTGCACTTTATTCTGCTCCAGAATTTTCACGCTTTTTCTGATAGAATTGATATTGTTCATGCCCGTACTTAATATCACGGGCTTCCCGAAACCGGCAATATATTCTACAAGCGGATAATTATTGCATTCTCCGGAGCCGATTTTATAAGCGCCTACCTTCATGCGCTTCAGACGATCGGCTGCTTCGCGCGAAAAAGGCGTAGACAGATAAATCATACCTTTTTTATCCGTATATGCTTTTAGTTCCTTATCCCCTTCTTCCGATAATGCGCACCTGACCATGATATTCCAGATCGATTCTTTTGCGTTAGCTGGCACCACGCCGTTATAGATCATTTCATCTTCTATTACATGCGCCTGAAATTTAACACATTCACAGCCTGCAGCCACCGCATCGTCGACCATTTTCCTGGCTTTAGCGACGCTGCCTTCGTGATTAATTCCGATCTCGGCTATCACGAGCGGTGGGTAATCTTCTCCGATCCTGCGGCCCGCAATATTAATTTCCGGTTTTTTTGGTTTCATGTATTTTTATTTCCCTGTTTTATTTTTTTAAATACTTTTACGAGGCCTTTATAAAACATTTCGAATATTACGCAGCCACCCTGCATTAACCTGCGTATATCACAAACAGAACGTATCGTCCTGATATTTTCCCACCATATCGCAGGGCTCAAATAATATTCAAGGTTCGCGCGCCTGTGCCAATAACGCATCTTATCAAGTCCAAAATTGGGGTTCACATATACGGGATTATCAAAATTCAACGAAAGATAATCGTGCCACTTGTCGACCTTGCGCAGCCCTCCGGTACGCTTACAGCTTTCATTTAATCCTGTCCCCGGATAGGGGACCGGCAGCCAGAATACCGATATCGGCGCTTTCATCTTTTTCGCGCATCTGATCGTGCGGCGGACCATGTCTTCGTTCTCATTCGGAAGGCAGATTATGAAATTATTCAGGCAGCGGAAACCGGCCTCGCGGACCCATCGAACACCGCGCATCTGCTCGTCTATAGTTATATTTTTATTCACAAAATCCAGCGTCTCCTGATTGCCCGATTCTACTCCTATGGCGATCTGTCTTCCGCCGGCTTTGTACATCATTTTAAGTAGCTCCGGGTCAACACAGTCGGCACGCGTATTACATGACCATAGTAGCCCCAGATCCGCCTCAACCATCTTTTTCATTAATTTCATCGTAAACTCACGGTTTATAGTAAAAGTGGAATCCTGGAAATATACACCGCGCGCCTTTTTCTCAAATTTTAAAATTTTCAATTCCTCTACAATGCGTTCCGGACTGTAAAAACGTATTTTTTTACCGAGAATTTTTGACGCGCCGCAATATGTGCAGCTATATGGGCATCCCCTTTGCGTCATCACGGAATAATTCGGGAGCACCACATACTGCGTCATATGGGGCACGTAGCGTTTGAGGTCCAAGTCCGAATAAAAACCTAACGGCAGGCTGTCAAGGTCCATGACAAACGGGCGCTGTTCGTTAATAATAATTTTTTCTCCTTCACGATATACCAATCCCGCTATCTTTGACCATTCATTTCCTCCGGACAGTTCCGACAAAAATTCATCCATCGCATGTTCGCCTTCATGGCGTATGATAAAATCCAACTCCGGACACTGCTGCATGCTGAGTTCCGGTAGCATCGTTACATGAATATTGCCCATCACGACTTTTGAACTCGGCAGTGCTTCTTTAACGATTTTTGCCGTTTCGAACGCATAATCCGCGGTCGGAGTATATACAGATAATCCGACAACATCGTAAGATCTCTTCTTTAAGTATTGTTTCAATGAATCGGCGACAAAATCGCCGAACTGCATATCAATAAAATCAACATCGTGCTTCTTGCTCTTGAGCCAGGAATAAATCGAGATAACACCCATCGGCGGAAGATGGCCCTGCAAGGATGACACGTCTCCCCATGCCGCTTTAACAGGGCTTAATGGTTCAAGTAACAATGTCTTTAATTTTTGGCCGTTTTTCATATTTATCTATTTCCGGCCTGCCATTACAAATAGCTGAAAGCCCCATTTAGGCAGGCACAGATTAAATGCCGCATACGTGGCCGATGCCAGTATCTTCTGTGAAAAACTGTATTCTTTTCCAGAAAGAAAAGATTCACGTATTTTATCGGGACGCAAATTAATCATGCGTTTATACAGATTAAAAAACGGGAAGCCCCACGCCTCGAGCCTGATCACATCAAGGCCTTCGTTCTTCAACGCATCCTCTATCTCTTTCGGTTTAAAATGCTTTTTATGCCCTACTCGCCTGTCGATTTCAAACATAGGGCCGCACGGAACAGTTATAAAAAGCCACTTGCCTGTCATTGATGCCAAACTTTTGACGGCGGCCCGGTAATCGTCGCAATGCTCTATGACTTCCATACATATCACGGCATCGAATTTGTCGCCAAGCGCTTCCTTATTGAGGTCTATCTTCGAAAAACTCATGCCCGGAAAATTAACACGGTTTGACGCTATGACAGCATCAGAGATATCAGCGCCCACCAGCCTGGCATCCGGCATTAAACGGTGCGCATCCAACAATAATTCTGCGTTTCCGCAGCCAACGTCAAGGATACTACCCGGCGATACCGAAGAAAGCCATGAAACGATCTTTTTTCTCCTCATGCGCGGCGCCGGAGAATGCTTGACCATGTCTCTCCACTCTTGCCATGCAAAATCATAAAACACCTCGGAGTTTTTCTGCCTTGAGCCCGCCGTTAAATTCATCTTTGTTCTTTTCGCTGTCATGCTCCATGTCGTACCATAAGTATTTTCAAGTTTGTCGATAGATAATCCGGCCTGTTCGGCGAGTTTACGTACTTCGTCTCTACTAAAATGATATGAAACCGGCGCATACTTTATCAGGCTGAAACAGGATGACTTTATAAGCTTGAAATTGCTTTTTGACCATAACATCATATGGTCAAATAACGGCAATTTTTTGCAGATGCGCTCGGGAAACAGGAAATTCACCGGCAAATAGAACAATTTGATCAATAGAAATATAAAAATAGCCGGAAAAATAGAAATAAATTTCCGGCCACCAAGCGGTATCTGACGAATTATGCCCTTCAGAGGCTCAACGACATGTGTCATAATGAAATTATTCTCATAGCTATAAACACATACCGCGACGGTTCCTCCCTGAACCAGAACATTCGCGAGAGCAAAAAAAGCTCCGCGCTTATCAATAACATGTTGCAGCGCATGGTCACATATTGAAATATCGGCTATACCGCTACGTAACGGATTACACAATATATCACACCTGACCAGTAGAAGATCTATATTTTTATCTATGAGCTCTTTGACTCGGTAAATCTCATCGCCCGCTTCAGTCACTATAACCAGGCCGGGACTATTTTTTGATACATGATATGCTTCACGGCCGGTTCCGCCGCACCAGATAACGACTTTCCTGCCCCGGTACTCTTCAGGTTCTATCCGTATAAATTCCCTAAAGCTTGAAGGCCCGTTAAAATCGTCTTTTTCAAATTCACTTTTATCCCACTTTACGCCAACACCCCGCTGGTAACCAAGACCATTGGATGCCTTTTGTGTCAATAAAGATTCATCCAATAAACTACCGACGGTTTTCTTAAAAATAAAATTAATCGAATCACAAATTATTTTTTCATGATCATTCAAAAAATGAGGAAGCAGTGAATTTTTAAAAAATATACCTATGCCGTCAATGACCGGATAGGACTCGCCACAACGCTCGCATTGAAGAACCCCGTTTTCAATAAAGTCGCCGCTTGCATGTGAAATACGATTGTCAGCCAACTTAAGGGCGCCGCCGCATTCCATACATTCCAACATTGATATATGTGAAAGCTTCATTTGCACCGCCTGTACTGCAGGCTCCAATTGATAAATTGGAGTATCCCTAAAAGCATGAACCCGGCGTTAACGGCCCCGTGCTTATGCTCATCCCATAACTTGTTCACTTCGTCCCATTTTAGATACGGTACCGACGATTTAGCGCCGGAAAGATAATCCCCGAAAATATTGCTCATCGGCCCGGCTTCCCTGAACCATTTATCGACCGGAGGTAAAAACCCCGCCTTTGGCCTCGAAAATGATTCTTTAGGCGCCCTGTCCGCGATCGCCTCGCGAAGTATCCGCTTACCCCTGAGCCGATAACGTTTTGCCTCGTCCGGGAGGTTCAGGCAAAACTCCACCAGCTGCTTGTTTAGAAGAGGCACTCGCACCTCAAGGCCGTTGGCCATGCTCATCCTGTCCACTTTTGCCAAAATACTCGGAAGATGAAACTTAAGGTCGGCATGCTGGCGGGCGGTCAGATAAGACCTTTCGGACGGCACCTCTTTCATCAATTCGGCATATTCGCCCACCGGATCGAGTTTTTCCGCATCACGGAAGAAATCAGGATCATAAAGACGTTTTTTCATAGCCGGAGAAAAGATGCGGCGAAACGTAGCGTGATCCCTTCCGCCGCATTCTTCCGAAGCATCTAAAAGGCGTTCTGCCGCCATTCTTGCGCCATAACGGCTGTTGTCCGACGGCAAATATCGCGATAAGGCCCTCATCGATCTTCTGATCATTCCGGGTAACATCCTCATACAAGGCGTGATCTCCCCGGCCATGTACGTATCATAGCCGGCAAGTAATTCATCGCCTCCGTCCCCGGCAAGAGCAACGGTTACTTTCGCGCGTGTAAACTTTGACAGCTGGTACACCGGAAAACAGGATGCGTCCGCGAGAAGTTCTTTCATAGCACCGAGCGTTTCGTTTATCGCATTTTCGGTCCACGCAAAAACCAATGATTCATTCGACACCTTAAGGTGCCTTGCATAATGTTCGGCGGCAGGTATCTCGCTGAACTTACGATCTCTAAATCCGAGAGTGAATGTCGCGGGTTGCTTTCCGGCCTCCACGGCAGACAGCGCTACGGCATACGAATCGAGCCCTCCCGAAAGAAAAAGTCCTAGCGGCGCGTCAGAAATGAGCTGCCGTTTTACTGCCGATAAAAGTAACTCATTGAAGCGGCCTGTTAATTTAGATGACAGCGGCTCCGCACATGCACCGTATTCCGGCTTCCAATAACAGCTTAATTTCGGCTGTCCGTCGCTCACTGTCAACATGCACCCGGGCGGAAGTTGATATACACCCTTCAATCCCGATCTCGGCGCGGGCAGATAGTTGAATGTAAAATATACATCGAGATCCTGCGGATTATATTCAGGGCACGGGTTCAATGCGCCGAAAAGCGCCGGTAATTCCGAAGCAAAAAATACCTGGCCCTGATAATCCGTATAAAAAAGAGGTTTTACGCCGAAATGGTCGCGGACAAGAAAAAGCTTCTTGTCCTTTCTGTCAAACAGGGCAAAAGCAAAAATACCATCGATCTTTCCCAGGCATGCCCATCCCCACTCCTGCCAGGCCGCGAGCAGTACCTCCGTGTCTGAATTTGATACGAAACGGTGCCCCTTGGATTCGAGCTCCTTACGAATCTCCATAAAGTTATAGATCTCTCCGTTATAACTTATCACAAACCTTTTGTCCGGAGTAAACATGGGCTGATGTCCGGCCGAGGTCAGATCAAGCACGGACAAACGCGTGTGCCCCAGGAATAAACCCGGCTCCACGTGCATTCCCTTATCATCCGGCCCCCTGTACGAGAGACGGTCAACCATGGCTTCGAGGCCGTGCTGCGACCAGCTCCTCCGGCTGTCATTATAAGAATAGATCCCTGTGATTCCACACATAAATATGCCCTATATTACTTTATGCCGCTGATTATCCTCTCATGGCTTGAAATGAAATATGAATATGCGACGCGAATCGTCGGAAAGATTGCCAACAGTATCAATACCGTTATGATCACGAAATGCGCCTTAAACCTTTTGGATACCAGATAGACAAATCCGGCACCGCCGACTAAATATAGCCAGAAAACAAACGGATTCAGAAAACGATTGAGGTTCCAGTATGTGGTCCGTGTTGAGCCGACAAATAGAGTAGCGGATGCCATCACTAAAGCGGCAATAAAGAAACTGAATAAAAATTTGCTTATTTCGGCATTGCTATTCATGTCTTTCCAAAATGTAGATTTTTTACCTGCCAGCAACATAAATATCGTGGCAGGCACGGCGAACTCCAAAACGAGATACCCGAATCCGGTAAGATCCATCGATATTTTACGCACCGGGTACAGCCACAGCCCTATATCGTTTAAACTTCTGAAATAGACGGTCCCGTTAGAAACCAGGTTCAGCGCACCCTTGCTCATAGATAAATAAAAGTATATAGGCAGTCCCAGAAGCAAGCCGATCGAAGTGCCGATAACTATATTTCTGATTTTCAATTTCTGCCGGTCTATAAGTAAGTAGAAAAACAGAAACACTGTATATGTAAAAAGCAGATATTCTTCTCCGTTACCCACGGCCGCTATCATCAGCAATGATGCCAATATCAGTAACGGCAAATCCTTAAACCTTGTAAATACTATGATCATGCTGAGTAAAAGCGCCGCATAACCCTTTACGCTATCAATATAAGTGGTGAGCCCCCAAGGCACATAAAGCGGAGACAGCCTTGATCTTAAATGCATCGTAAATATAGCCCATGATTTAAAATCCAGCGGGAAAAAATCCCTGATGTGGCCATGGCTGATAACAAGGTGTTTTAGGCCATTAAAATAAGTAAAGAGCTCCCCGAGCAGTGCAACAAATATCAAAGAGCCCAGCGCGTATGAATGTTTTTTGAATAGCATCTTTGAAAATATATACGTGCATATATACAACCCCGCATGCCCTATCAGCAACTCTAAATATACCGAGGCCCCGAGGTCTATATCAATAAGGCGGGCCCATGCGGGCGGCACTATGAGCGACACGATATGCGCGCCGCCGGATGAGTGGCCCGGAAGATTATCGAAAGATATGAAATCATTAGCCAACAATAATCTGGCAAAATCAAAATAAGCGTCCGGCTGGCCGTGAGGATATTCGGCATTCAGGAAAAGTGCGTTATTGATAATCAACAGAAGTATCACTGAGATTACCTGCAGCTCTTCTGATGACGGCCTCTCGCAGACAGCCCGCCATAAATCAGCGCCTTTTCTTCTATATAACACATAACAGCACGTGATAAACAATACCGATATCAGCAACGCGGTAAAAGCCCCTTTTGTCACGCCAAGCAATATTACTGTTGCAACGGCCAGTACGTTGAAAATAAGACTGCCTGTAATTATAGAAACCAATATAGTAACGATGCTGCCCGAATGATCACCGGACAGACGGAGTGCCGGAAAATAACCTAACATGAAATAAAAAAACATCATGATCAGGAATTTATATGTATCGTAAGCCTGGCATTTGGTATAAATCGAAATGAACATGATTGATACCGCTGCTACAAGAGCCGCAATTAACGGCAGGGCCCTGTTTCCCGGTTGAAGTAATCCTAATATTATTACCAAAACGGCAAATACTACCAGTGATAATAACGCCATAGAAGCTGCCGCCGTAAGGTTGTAAGATAAAAATAAGATTGCAAGGATAATAAGGGCAGCCAGCAAATAGGCCAACACAAAAGGTTTGTATATAGAGGTATTATTGTTCATTTCAAATCCAGGCTGGGCATCATCTTGAAGCATGGCACCCTGTTCAGTAAAATATTAAAAGACGTATCCTGCGCCCAACAGATACAATTATTTTTATGCAAGCGGATCTCTTCGCGCTGACGGATCATTTCTGGGCTGTTCCATAGTTGCCGTATTGATAAATTATTGATATTCCCCATGCTTGGATAATTAATATTTGCGGTACAATGAAACACGTCGCCATTGGGCAATATCTGAAGCCGTAAAAACGGCGACCAGCACCTTACCTCCCTGGCGAGTTGTTCCTTATTGAACCAATAACGCGGTATAAGCCTGAAATAATCATTATTGAATTCGCTGTTCTTGCCGGTTAATCTATCAAAAATATTTTCTACATTTTTTTGTTCATCCGGCCTGAACATAAATTGCTCCATTGCCTCCGCCTCTTTATTATGCGGCCCATATATATAGCCGCCGACTATAGGCTGGAAACTCGTGACATCCGCGAGCGACTTCAGCCTCGCGTCTATACTGCCCAACCTATGGATATTACCTTTATGGACAACTGTGGTGGACTTGATCAGCGGCCGCCTGCCTTTACGTTTTGACTTTATATATTTTATCGCGTTCTCCAGTTTCTCATATAAACCCGGCGAATTCCTGATGCTATCATGCTCATCGGGTTTGTCGCTGTCGATACTGACAACTATATAATCCACCTTGTTTTTTATGATCTCGTCCGACTTTTCTCTTAGCAAAAGCCCGTTCGTGACAATATACACTATGACATTGCGCTCTTTGAGGATCTTGATCACATCAAAAAGATGCGGCCATAACAACACCTCTCCCCCGGTAAACCCCACAGAATATGTTTTGGCGTCGATTATTTGGCGCGCTATCTCTTTGGCGCGCTCAGCGCCGACCTGTTCCGGAAACCGTTTTTTCAAACCGTGAGTCGAGCAAAATTTACAATACATGTTACAGTCATAAGTAACAAGCCATGTCACGAAAAGCGGGCCCCTTTTCGAAGGACGATTCAGTACCCTAGTCAAGACAATACTGTAGACAAATGTTATGAAGGCCCTCGCCAGGCTCATGTTTACCGGTACGGGAAATATTCTTTTAAAATTCATTTTAACCATTATACTTCTCAATTGCCCCGACAATATAGTCCAGCTGGCCCTCACTCATACCATAATAGATGGGGACAAAAAGCGTCTGCTCCTTAACATGGGCCGCCGACATACATTCAAAACTATATTGGCTGAACGCCTTCTCGGCGCATAAAAGGCTTAAGAGAATTTTAGAGCTGTCTATGCCGTATCCGGCAAGAAAACGTTTTAATTTATCCGTATCCTTAACAAGCAGCGGAAACAGCCAAAATGAATTTAAGGCATGCTCCGTTACGGGCGGAAGCAAAACATTCGAATGAGATCTTAAACTGCGGTATAAATAAATACCGTGCCTTATACGTTCCTTCTCTCTGCCTTCCAGCGTTGTTAACTGGCTTAACCCCATTACCGCCTGCTGCCATGTAAATTTTACGAGAAAGTCTTCCGGCATCGATTCCCTCAACATGACGGTCTTATTCGTTTTCTGGTACAGGGAGAAATAATCTCCGAAAGGCATGGCCATGCGCATAAGAGGAAAAACAATGCGCTGAAACAGGGCCGGATTCACGGCTGCCTTGATAATAATATTTTTTATCGCTTCCAGTATAAGCGGTAATTTTTTGGCCCGTTGCAGCCTTAGACTCTCCTCCTTCAGCCTGTTCAACAGCGCGGTATCTTTCGACAATACCATCCCCCCTGACAGGGTGCAGACAGGCTTCAACAGGCTCAGGCTGAAGATAGCCGCCTGGCCAAAAACTCCGAGTGGGCGGCCACTATATTGAGAGCTTAACGCCTGAGAGCAATCCTCTATAAAAGGGACGCCGCGCCGTTTTGATATTTCCATGACCTTATCCATATCCGTTGCGTATCCACACAAATGAGTGATCAATATGAGCGCGGTATTACTATTAACCTTTCTTTCAAGGTCGTCACAATCGATTGTATAGGCATTTGGCAGGAGGTCTACTACCACCGGATTAAAACCCGCCAAACGTATCATATTGACAAAATCCGCTACATGTATAGCCGATATAATAACTTCTCCTCCGGCTTTAAGCCCCATGTTCTTCAGCAAAAAGTAGAAGGCCACGCGAGCTTTTGAAAAACACACTCCGGGAGGAAGATTGTATCGCAGGCCGAACCGGCTTTCAAATTCAGAGACCGATCCTTGCTGTTCAGGCCGCGGCTTAAATACAAGTAAATTTGCCAGGAACGAAATAATATCCTTTAAAGGAAGTGTCGGTCTAATCCTGGGTATCGAGCTCATGATTATATCCACCGTTTCTTTTAAACGGCCCTAGTCCTTAACGAACAAAAAGCGCAAAATAAATTTTGAGTAAAGCTGATTTACTAAAAATAACAGGACCTTATCCGATTCCGGGCCGGCCAAATAGTCTTTAAAATCCATCCATGAAACTTTCTTCATTTTCCTGATCTCTGCCGGCAGTCCAAAGCCCGCCACAATCGTATTTCTGGTTATTGCCGACAAGGCCTGCCCGCGGTAGATCACTATATCCTTCCCTCTATACTTTCCGGGAGCGCTTAATGACAGGTCCTGAAAAAGCAATTCGGGCTCTGATAGGACACGGTCCATCATAGCGCCGGAAGCGGTATCCCCCCCTCCGGTAATTACGGCCAGGATGTTGTTTATGTAGCGCAGTATATCCTGCAAAAGCCGCTTTGTGATCTTCTCTTCTATCGGCATTGAATCATACTTATAGGCCGAAGCCCTGATAAAACTGTTTCCCGGTACATTACCGCTCAAGACCGCCCCCGGAGTTATTACCGTATGCGGCCCTATCGTGGTACACGGCAATATCACGGTAGACATACCTGTCCAGGAGCATTCTCCTATAATTACATCGCCCTTCTTTGCGGGGTATCCCTGGACCCTCGGTAGGTATTCTCCGTGCGTATAGATAGTATTTCTCGGGCCAAAACAGGAATAATCCTTCATAGTGATGGAGCAATTCGGGAAACATTCAATAAGGCATTGCACCGAAACAACATTCCTGTTTTCAGACTTAAAAGTTCCTTTGCCGTAAATTTTCGTAAAAACCGCGATCCTGCTCTTTTGGCCCAGCCTAAACTCTTTTAGCAGGACAATCATGGTAAAAGGGTCTATACAGGCATCATCGCCGATACTCAATTGATCTACCATGATAAAACTAAAAGCCCCTATCTTGACTCTTTTGCCGATCTTAAAGCCCATGCACCTCCACAACGCTATCTTCAGAAAAGCAGGGAGAAAAAAAGCGATAACCTGAATAAAATATTTAAAGTGTTTTTTCATATGCCTACCTCGTTAACCATTCTTTTCTGCTGGAAGAGATCCTGATGATATCTCCCAGTACGCCGATCGCCAGTAAAAGCGTAACTACTACGCCAAAGATCATGTAATATAAAGAGAGGGTGTGCATCCTGAAAAGGGCCAGGGTCATGGCGGGGATACAGACAACGAAGATCATGCAAGCCGACAGGATTATGAAAAACTTTATCGGGTCAAAAAAGGTTATTCCCTGGACAATGTATTTGATGGTCCTAATAGAATCGCGGCCATGCATCACCTTGCTCTTCCCTTTTCTAAATTTATACTGTATCGGAATATGCTTGATAAAGTATGACTTGCCCATTGCAAGAATGGTCAGGCTTGTCGTAAAAGAAAAAGTGCCGCATAAAAACGGGAAAAAATTTATGGCAAGGTCGCGCTTGAATATGCGGAACCCGCTGTTGGCATCCTCAATATCGTCTTTTATGACGATCTTGATGATCTTTTTGAATATCCAGCGGGAAAACTTTTTGATGGGTTTATCGAGTTTGGCCGTATTCTTTCTTGACCCTATAACCATGTCAAATCCGCTATCCATCTCTTTAACAAAATTCGGGATCTCCTCTACCGGATAACTTCCATCAGCGTCGATGATCCCGATCCAGTCATAGCGCGCGCGTTGAATACCGGACTTCAATGAATTGCCGTATCCGACATTTATAGGATGATTGACGAGGATGATGTTTTTGTAACTCTCGGCGATTTCCCTGGTCTTATCATGAGAGCCGTCATTAACGACAATGATCTCATACGATATACCCAGCGTCTTTAAAGTTTTGTGCAGTCTCTCTGTCGTCTCGCCGATACCGTTCTCTTCGTTATAAGCCGGAACCACGTACGATATCCCGTGCATGTTATCCATATCAGCTATTTTCCTTTCTGTAAGGTTTAACTCTCGGTAAGCTTCTTGTTCATCTTTAAATCCCTAAAATTTATTAGACGATCCCGTATGAATTCAAGGTTATGGCTTGGCAAGCAACCATCCTTGAAGCCTTTTAAATAATATTGGTCTTTAAGCATATTTTTTTGAATATCAACGAGACGATCTGATAACACATTGCCGTATATGATCTGTATGAGAGGGCACGAGGTAACATCGCCATAAGGATTGACGGCCATTTTTTCTCTGGCAGCGGGACAGCTTATTCTTCTCAAGCCGTTATAGTTGTCTATTCTTGTCATAGCATGAGTGCTTAATACCCACCTTATATACCATTGCTCGTCCTTATTCAATAAAACTTCCATTTTCCCCGCCCAGTGACCAGTTACGCAAGGAGGGGTAATCATTAACAAGACATCCTTCTCTTCACTCAGTCGAACCAACCTTAGTAGATCTCCACTCAATATCTTGTCCCTGCTTCCCACCGTATTGTAGGCAACAACGAGGCCGAGCTTCTTCGCGGCATTCGTGTTCTCCATTATTTTTTTAAATGATCCTACCCCCCTGTTGGCATCATGAACAGATTCTACTGAACTGTCGAGCCCCATTTCAAACGAAGATAAACCCGCGTTTTTCATCAGCTTCATGCGTTCCGGTGTAAAATAAAATCCATTCGTTGCCATATGAACATAGCACCGCCTATCGCGTATATACTGACAAAGCTCTCTTACTTCCTCAAAATACAACATTGGTTCGCCTCCATTTAAATTAAACTGGAAGGCGCCCATCTCTACAGCCTGCTCTATGCTTACCTTAAATTGCTCCAAAGAGAGCCTTTTTCTTCCCCGATCCCTATTTAATGCGCATGAGCATTGTTCGCATGAAAAGTTACACTCATAACCAACTGCTATCTCAAGTGAACGTAAAGGAAATTTGCCGCATAAGCTCATTAAATAATTTCTCAGCACTCTATCAAGGAGAAAACTATTTCTCACTACGATCTTCAGCCCCTGTCTGAGCCTGTTTCTCTTCATCCTTGACAATATTCGCCTGCGCTCAATAGGGCTGTCACACGCCTTTTTAAAAGTAGCGAACGATTCGTGGGGCATCATTTTATTTCTCCACGATTAAGCGACTCAGGGTATTGCATAAAATTGTACAAATCCGGTTTTTTTTAGCAACATGCAAACCATATTGATCGGCACGAGACCCATCATAAATAGCGAATAGTATTTATTTCGGCCATGGACTAAACTCGTGTTATTCTTTAAATCAGTGCGATGTCTCTGAAGTAAATTTTGAAATGACAATGCAAAATGACTTGTATCCAATGGATATAAAATTTTAATGGTCTTAAAACCGGCTTCTTTCAGCAGACTCCTTAAATTCGAAGCATTAAACTGAAACGTGTGCCGCGGAACATGATTCCCTCCCCAATACCTGCCGAACAGAAACCTGTCAAATGAATCAAAATTAGGCGCCTTGCCAAGCAGCGCTCCCTTATCTTTCAGAAGAGCCCTCGCTTTCTTCAGCTCATTTAAAGGATTCAGTGTATGCTCTAAATAATTATTCATAAAGATCAGATCATAGCCGTGATTTTCTCTCTCAAGATCGGTAAAAACTCCTTTATGACAGGCTATACCTGCTTCACTTACAGCATTGACCGCTTTTTCGCTAAAGTCTATGCCTTCCAACTTGTAAAAACCCATACTCTTTAATTTTTTCAACAATAAACCGATACCGCATCCCACGTCGAGCACTCTCGACCCATAATCTGCGATGCCCCTAATCTCTCTTGCCGTAACCCATTCGCTTATTTTGTAAAAAATTGAATAGATAGTGCCTTTTTGTTCCGGTACGGCAAAACCGTGATAGTCCACTTCATAAGATTCCATCAATTCCTGAATTGACGGAAAAGGATGAATTTGCACAGACGCACATTTTGAGCATTTTCTGTAATCGTAAGAGCCGGCAAATCCGTACTCCCAGTCCCTTATGTTATTGACAATGACCATGAAATCAGTTCCGCCGCATATTTTACAACAATATGTAAGGTTCATTCTCTAAACCGTGAAGTAAACCAGTAAAATAGTTTATATTCCACCAGCATCGCTGTTATACCGAACACGAATCGAATCTTAGCTATGGGCCCGTAAAAAAATGAAATAAGGCGTAGTATTTTAAATCTTGCCGTTTCCCCCGTGTTTACCTTGTATACTTTTTTGTCTATAAAAAACGATGCTATCTGCATCATATTGATCATAGCGGCCAACTCTTTCGTGTACCATGGCGGCCTATAATCTCCCTCTGATTCCATTTCAATCCAACCTTCAAGCTTCTGTGGTTTAACATATCCGTACTTCAGGGAAAGATCATATAGTTCAGTACTCGGCAATGGCCGATATTTATTTGGCATAAATATGAGCGCGCTCGGGTTATCCACGATAAGCCTCATTATCAGCTTCCTGGTCTCGTGCAGATCATTAAGGGTCTCTCCGGGTAAACCTATTATCCAATTGTATGCCGTTCTTATCTTGGGATGCCTTGCCATCTTCCTGTTCACGTTTATTATATCTCGGACAGTGCAATTTTTATTAATAAGGTCCAGGATCTTTTGGGAACCCGATTCGGCCCCTATATGCAATATATTTGTACCGACATCTGCCAACTTATCTAGGTACTTGTCGCTCATCTTGCTGATCTCATTTATCCTGGCGCCTCTGAATCCAAGGCGGATGACAATACCTCTTTTATTCATCTCATCTATGATGTTTTCGACGTGATCGAGGTCAACGAATGAGTCATCGTCGATAAAATATATATACGTTGCGCCATACTTATTCTTTACGTACTCTATATGACCGACTATCTCATCTAAAGGTATTGGAACATATTTCTTCTTAAAATTTTTATACTGCGCTGGCGAAGAACAAAAGGCGCATTTATACGGACAGCCCATAACGCTGTACATGGAGAAGATGCGCTCCTTACTGTCCAACTGACTGTAACGATCGAGATCTTTTCTTATCAAATCGTATGGAATTTCTTTGTAACTAAAGGCCTCGAAGTTGTTTTCGGGCGGCACCTCCACAACGGCGTCATTGTCTCTGTATACAAGCCCCTTGATACCGGATAGTTCGGCCGCCGAACCGTTCTTGGCAATGCTGCCGGCAAGCAAGGCCAACGGCATGGAGCCATAACCGTTTATTGCGAAATCAACACCCTCTTCACCCATTATCTCCCGGCCGTTAAATGTAGCGTGCGGGCCTCCCCAGACGACCTTCATCCGCGGATAGCGTCTTTTAATCCATCTGGTTATCTCCAAGGCGCTTCTGATTGGGGCGCCGGTCATAACGCTGATACCGGCAAGGATGGTATCGGGAGTGATCTTCGAAGCTATGGCTTCCTCCCAGCCTTTAGGATGCAGCCTCACGTCTACGATATTGATCTCGAATCCCGCCTTTATCGAGTCAATGGCAGCGTAGAGCAGGCTTAACGGTATGTGCTGAACCAGCGTCCCCGCCATACCCATTTTCGGATATATCAGCAATATTTTCTTCATTTTAAGTACTCATACAATGTATATTCGTCATTCGAAAATACAGCCTTAAAATTCCTTCCCCGTAGATCAACCGGACAACCCGGCGATGACAATATATGGGTCGCGGAGTATCTATCTATAATCTTCAGCCTTAAATCGGGAGGCGCGTCCTTTTTATAAAAAGTGACAATATCGTCAAATCTCTCGTCATGATCTTTAAAAAATACAAACGCGTAAGCATATCTTTCCATGACTACATCCCTATACGCAAACCCCGAAAAATAGGCGTAATACGGAGATCTTCCCAGGTTGTGCAATATCATAGAGCCGGATGGCGTATCCTTCTTTACATACTCAATAACGTCATAGAGCTTTCTATCCACATTAAGCTTCTCGTAAGGCACGGCAAACATTGAATAGTTGAACCATAACACAATAATTGTTAGGAACGATATGGTCGCACTTTTTAATAAAGCGCTTACTTTTTGAAATTGAAAATACCCGCCCGATAGGACAATGTCGATCACCATCAAGACCACCGCAAGAAGCGCCACGACAGGCATATACAATGCTATAATGCCAGGCTTGTGGGAAATAAAGTAATTTACCAGGAGCAGGGCCATGTATATCCATGTCAGGACGCTCACAAAATAAGCTTTGGAACTGCTTTTTGATATAAAGAAATAATAAATGGGAATGATAGAAAAATATCCGAATAAACAGAATGAAACATAAGCGCTGCCTGCTATCGCGATAAGCACCATGTAGGGCATGCACATCACCGCTATGGCCGGCCTGCTGGAAATACTAGGGGCTGCACATATCCCCAAAAAGGTATTCATAAAATAAGGCCTGGATTTTGTCTTTGATACGAAAGAACAGGCGTAAATACCGCCTGCCATGCTTGCCAAATTAGTGTCGGAATGAATAAATGTTGAGGCAGCCTTATAGATCAGCTTGAGGAAGGACAGATCGTTGATGTAGGACTGAAGAGCGACCGCATTGGGGTAAAAACTGCGTATTGAGATCCGTAATTCTCCAAAAACAAACGCATAGTCCTTGAATACGGTAGCCAGCACGGCCATTGAGCCTGCGACCGCAAATGCCCATATCGATACGAAATATATCCTGCGTCTTCGGTCTAATCGGGAGTAAAGGAGACAGATGAGAAGAGATAATAAAAATATTCCTACAGAGATGATATGCAGGGAGAAACCGATAAGGCATAGGAGGAGTACCGGCGTTATGTATGAACGGGTGTTAATATCTTTTTTTAACAGTGTCTGGCCGGAAAAATAGATTTTCATGGCGGTCAAAAGATATATCCAGGATAAAAATGTATGCAGAGCGGTAATACTATTCCCTAACAACGAGTTGTGCTGCCTTGCATAGGAAAATACCGCGAGTATGATCAAACCGAGAAAAATAGTATTCCAGGGGTCGGTGAATTCGATTTTAGCGAGAACTCCCCTTTTAAAAATGGGCAAAAGAGAGATACAGAACAACATAAGTATCAAGAAGACGGGAAAGATCACGCTGTGGAACAATACGATATCCGTTCCGGAGAATTTAACAAAAATACCTTCGAATATTTCCAATAGTGACGGAAGGGCGGACAGGTTTATCCCGCCGTACAGGGATATCTTATAACCATGGATAAAACTTCCGACATGCCTGACAAGGCTGGAAATAGTGGCATAATATTGCGACGAATCGGAAGGGTACGGAGCTATTATAACATGGTCCGAAAAGAAGCTGTAGATCCTGAAGCTGTTTTTGGAGATAATAGTAAAGAGCCCTGAGAAGATGATCGCAAAAGCATAGCTTACTTTTGAACCACTTATATCTATTTTACCCGGCGAAGACCGCCTCAGCGCAATGTAAGCATATGAAAAAAGAAGCAGCGCAGCATTGCTTGCATAGTTTATGCCAAAGATAAAATTGACTATGGCGATTACCGGTATTGCCAGTAAGATCTTGACTACAGACAGGAAGGTCTCTTCAATATGTAACCTTTTATCGAACAATAGGTTATAGCATGAATGGCCTATTGGAAATACAAAGAAAACAAGGAAAATATAAAAATACGCTGCCGAAAATGGATCGATGCACCTGAATGCAATCAGGATAGTAAAGTTAATCCAATATACGGCTGAGAAGAATAATAGTTGTGTCATAATTTATGCTCTTGTACGCTTTTTGGCCTCAAAATGTGCAATCTTGACAAGATCTGAAATACGCCAAACGAAAAACATACCAGTAGTAACTGCTCTATGCTGCAACGGTGTCTTCCATCAATAAAATAAAAACTGTGCAATAGCGAATACGACGAAAAAAGAAGTAGCATCAGGACCGCTATAGGCCGATATTTACTGATACCCATAGCCAGCACAATACCAATGATCGACACGGGAAGGATAATGGAATAATACATCCTATACCACTTAAGATAAGAAGCCGGATAACGCAATCCAGATTGAGGCGAAAACCACCAGAAGTAATAAAATTTTTTCGCAGTTCTGCCTATAAACCGGTAAGGATACTGTCGAATATAATCGAATGCCGTTGCCCTGAAGAGGTCTGTCTGCCCTGCCTCATCAAGACTGAGCAGCTTTTGTCTAAAAGCCTCGGGACTGGCTTCAACCCCGGACATTCCCAAAGCCACAGTGGCCGTACCTGAGCTTTGCGGGTTATTCCCGAGCCAGAATCCCCACCATTGGTTCGATTGAATAAAGACCGGCCTTTTAAAAACGATCGTATTGCGAACGACCCATGGCGAAACTATGATGACCACCGACACTATACTGATGAGTATTATTTTTTTCGCCTCTTCCCTGTTGCGGGAAAAGAAATAAAGCCAGAACCACGCAAGAATAAAGAATGGCAGGAACATCGCCCTCTCCAGAACACAGAAACCGGTACACAGGCCCAGTAAGACTTTATAGCGTATTTTGCAATCATCTGAGCATATAACAAGCAGAAGAACCGAACTGCAAATAAGAAATGAGTAGAAGGCGATCGGGTGCAGCTTTGTTGAAGAATATACAATCGAAGCTGGGTGCAGCGCCGCAAATGTCGTTGCAAGATAAGCACACTTCAAATCACAAAACCTTTTAGCCAGAAAGAATAGCACGACGCAGGTTGCGGCACTAAAAGCTATCTGAAGAATGATCGTAAGGGCATGATGATGCCCGAAAAGAATATATGCCAGGGCGCACAACGCCGGATATAAAGGCGCGACACCTGCGCGTTGGACCGTATTCAGGGTTTCATACATAAAGCCCTTCCCGAGTATCATATTTTCCGCCACAAGCTCATATTCAAATATCTGGATCTCCGAATTGGCCTGATAATATAAAAAGCACCCGACCCGTACGATTATCGCAACAAAGATAATTCCGAAGAGCGCCAATAGCTCTCCGCGTGCCTTACCCTTACTATAAATAGGATTATTTTTTAGCATAGTCTCTATCATTTGACGGTCCGGACACTTTGTATTTTACAAAATGCCCTATCTCATATAAACTGCTGAGCAAGGGTGGCCTCATTTCTACCATCTTAACCTTTTTAAGCGTCTTTTCCGCTGCTGCGAAAATCTGCTTTTCGGTGGAAAGATGCAGCTTCCCGATATCATAACCCAATACCCAGAATAAAAATTTCATAAACGGCCTGTATACCGGAGCGCCATATATGACCTGCCCGCCGTCTTTAACTACCCTCGCTATCTCTTTAAACACCTGTTCTTGCTGGTCCGGACCCAGATGCTCAAGTATTGAGATGAGTAATACACTGTCAAAATAGCCGTCCTGATAAGGCATATTCAGGACATTCCCGTTCCTAAGGATCGTTTTGATCTTTAATTTTTCGAATACCCCGGAAACTGTCTCAATGTCAGCATCTAAATCCAACCCATGAATCTCTTCGTATTTTTCGCTGAGATTTAAAAATGTCACGCCCGAACCAAACCCTACCTCTAGAATCCTATTCCCGCCCGTCAGTTCGGACAAACAAAGCTCGATCCTTCTCCTGTAAAGACTGCCTATAAACGGTAATCTGTAAAATTTTATCGGGTCGGATGGGCCCGCTTTTATATAACTGCCTGAGGGAAGCATCTTCAGCCGACATTTTATCTTCATATTGATTTATTTCCTTGCTCTTATGTACAACGACCCTGAAATCTCCGATACAAGTGGAATTTTTTCAGCCAGGTTGCATATGGGACGAATAAATGCTAATAAAGACTTGGGAATGTGAGGGTGCAGAAAATCAAAAGGAGTAATGATTATATCAGTAAAACCCGCTGTCCTCAATCTTTTTCTCAGGTCCCATTTGAAAAAAGCTGTTTCATGTGCGGAATCTCCCAGCATCTTTTTTATAAGAGGTACGTTTTTTTGTATAAAGACCTGGGGATTCATCATATTCGGCTCCGTAAAAAATATCGAACCGCCTTTCTTCAACACCCTGTACAGCTCCCTGATGGCCTCGTTCGGATCCAGGTGGTGCAAGATGGAACTGCCTAAAATCGTGTCGAACGTATTTTCTGGAAAAGTAATGGAATGAGCGTTTTCTATCTTGAATGTGACATTCATTTCATTAACGGCCGATCTCGCTATATCTATAAGATCCGGAGATATGTCGATTGCGGTGACCATGGCACGTGTTTTTGCCAATTCCTTGGTTAAGTACCCCGTACCGCAGCCTATTTCGAGTACATGCATTGACGAAGTTATGTGTTTCGTAAGCATGCCTATGCGCCTGCTCCAACGCTCTTTTCCGGCCGGCGTGTCCCAATTCCATATATATCCGGCCCCGCGCATTGCTAAAAACTTTCCATGTCTAACTTCGTTTAACAGCCTATCCTCTTTCAGCATTATGTAATATCCGCCTTTGCCGTTAAGATATGACGATAAAAGTATTTCTATAGCCTATTCCTGCTATTTGGATCCGCCGATAGATAGGTATAGAAATAATATCCAAAATCATCAAAACATTTCCCTTTTACTGTCCGTACAACCGATTTAAACAGCGCTTTGTAATTGTTAATCACGAACAGGGCCAATTTTATGAGGAAGCCGGGGTTTTTTAAAAAGAACAGGATATTTTTATACCTGTTTGCCCTGAGAAACGTATTCCTGTAGTCAGACAAGATTTTCTGATCCAAACTGACCTTCCAAATGTTATTATTGCGGACATACCAATTGGACATATCGCGCTCCAATATCCTGTTCTCCTTAACAGCCTGTTCGTAAAGTTCCGACCCCGGATATGGTGTAGCAAAATAACACGTCACAAAATCCAAATCCATTTTAGAAGAAGAGCTTATTGTCTCCTTAAGATCCCCTGCAGAATCATCCGGAAACCCGAATATGAATGAACCCAGCGCTCTCATGCCGATAGCCCTGGTCATCTTTACAGATTCCGAGACCTGTTTGAAATTCGTTCTTTTCTTAATTTTATTCAGCACTCTTTCGGAGCAGCTTTCTATGCCGTATTCCACCTGAACACAACCGGCCCGTCTTATGGCTTTTAACATGCGTTCGTTGACAGTATCAGCCCTGCTATAACATGCCCACTTAATATCGTATTTTTTCGTTATAAATTTCTCAGAAAATTCTTCAACCCACTTGGAACCCATGAGAAAGGTATCGTCCATAAAATAGAGCCCGTCTACGTTATACTTTGATGCAATAAGATCGATCTCTTCCAAAACGTTATCGACGCTTCTCCTCCGATAGGTATTGCCCCATAGATAATTAACGCCGCAATACGTGCATCTTCCGGGACACCCGCGGCTCGTTGTTATGTTCGCACACCTTCTGGTCCAGACGCCTCTTATAAGACCCGGCGGCTGCAGGTAAGTCTCGTAGTTTACCAGCTCCCTGGCCGGGAAGGCGAGTGTATCCAAGTCTTCTATTAGTTTTCTCGGAGGGTTGACGGTTATGCCGCCGTCCCGGCCCCTGAAGATCAGGCCGTGTATTTTCGAAAGATCGCTGGAACCGTGCCTCAAACAGTCGCACAGTTCGCACATTGTAACCTCTCCCTCCCCATAAATTATATAATCGACTCCGAGCTCATCCATGAACTTGCTTTTAAAATAAGAGGGATGTATACCACCCGCTACGATAGGAACGCCAGGCATCAGGTTTTTTATGAGCCCTATAACGGTTTTTGCCAGTTTCAGCTGCGGCGTAGTTACGCTTATGCCTACGATATCTGGCTTACGATCTCTAATCCTATTTAAAAGGCCAAGGTCTTTCTCCGTAATATCAAGGAAAATTACGTCATGATTGTTCTTCATCAAGCTTGAAGCAACGTACCCTAGCCCCAGAGGGAAAAAATTTAAATTTATATCCCTGGGATAGATTAAGCAGACATTGGCCATTTTATTTCTTTCGTAGTCATCAAACGAATTTTATCTTTCTGGCGGAATAAAGCAGCATTTTTAATAAAAGAAACCCGTGCCTCCATCTGTGTATATTTGTTGTACCATATGAGCGCTCTTTGTATACAATCGGTATCTCAACGATCTTTAAACCAAGGCGGGACGCGCCGAATATAAGATCAAAATCGCCAAAAGGATCGAATTCGCCGAAAAACGACCTGGTTTCGGCAATCTTGCGGTAATTTTCCTTTAAAAGAACTTTTGTGCCGCACAGGGTATCTTTAAATCTTTGGCCCAGCACATAGGAAAATGCCGTCGCAAAAAACTTGTTTCCTACTATGTTTAAAAAACGCATGGCCTTTTTATCCATCGGATAAACTAGCCTGCTGCCATTCACAAACTCGCCCTTATCCTTAACAATAGCGTCATAAAATAAACGGAGGCTCTCGGGCGCAACCGACAGATCCGCATCTAGTATCATGAGCACATCCTTTGACGCTGCTTCCAATCCTTTACGCACCGCATCAGCCTTGCCTATGCCCGATTGTTTTATGGCCGCTATCTTCCTTTCGGCTGAATATTTTTTCTGCGCTTCGATTATCCTGTCCCATGTACCATCCTTAGAATGTCCTTCCACAAAGATAATCTCGTCATCCGGCCCCATGTGCGGTATCCTTTTTACGGCACTTTCTATGTTATCCGCTTCGTTCCTTGCCGGCACAATGACCGAAACCGATAAGGAGCTAGAGTGCCGTTTCAGCAGAGGCCGTGCCATTAGTATATTCGCGATGCAAAACAACCGAAAAAACGGCAGGACGGCAAAATATCGGTTTAGAAGGTCGCTGACTAAAGGGATGCCCATAGGACAGATTATTCTGGTGTTAACTAATACCGGCTCGTAATCGGTAAGCAGCAGGAAGTTGGCCATGTCTTCATGCGCAATCCAGTTCTGTTCAAAGGTCTTTTCGCGCAACTTCAGCATCGTAGCCAGCCATATCAACGGCTTCCACATGCTGCTATAATATGTTATCAATATGCGCGTGCTGGGCGAACAGGCTGCGTGCAATTCCGAAAAAAGCTTTTGTATGTCACCTTCATACTGAATATTGTTTAAAAGAAAATAATCCGGAGGGCTGTTGCGTGCCTGGTCTATCGAACATATATGTTCCCTGCTTAAAGATGCGGGCGCATCTTTGCCTATAAATAAAAAACGGACGTTCTTAAAAAATCTGATCGCCATGTCCGATACCGGGTTTACCTCTACTACGGTATTATTCGGCCTGACATAGACCGAATAATACCGGAAAAGGGTACTATAATAATAATCTTTTAGTTGTTTTTTCATGCCTTCCTGCGCTTTCCCGCCGTACCGTATTCGACCGTATACCAGTTCACTGTCTCTAGAAGGCCTTCTTCAAATCTTGTTTTTGCCTTAAAACCAAATTCTTTATAAGCACGTGAAGTATCTAATCGCCTTCGCGGCTGGCCATCCGGCTTGGTTTTATCCCATCTTATCTTACCCTTAAAACCGGTAAGCCTTGCGACAATCCCAGTCAGTTTTTCTATGGATATCTCAAAACCTGCGCCCAAATTTACAGGATCCGGCTTGTCATATTTTTCCATGGCCATGATTATTCCTTCCGCCGCGTCATTGACATATAGAAACTCCCGGGTCGGTTTCCCTGTCCCCCAAACCACGATCTCGTTCCTTCCTTCTCTTATCGCATCAAGGCACTTTCTGATCAAAGCTGGGATCACATGAGATGATTCAGGGTCAAAATTATCTCCGGGTCCATATAAATTCACAGGCATAAGAAAGATAGAATTGAATCCATATTGCTGACGATATGCCACGGATTGAACCAGTAACATTTTCTTAGCCAATCCGTAAGGAGCATTTGTATCCTCAGGATACCCATTCCATAGGTCTTCTTCTTTAAAAGGAACCACAGCATGTTTCGGATAGGAACAGATAGTGCCTATGGCGACAAACTTATCTATCCCTGCCTGCCGGCCGACCTCCATAAGCTGCGCACCCATAATCAGATTATCGTAAAAGAATGTCCCCGGATTCCGGAGATTAGCCCCAATTCCCCCTATTTTAGCGGCGAGATGCATCACGATCTTCGGCTTAACATCGGTATAAAGTTTTTTGATCGCACACATCTCGACCAGATTATAGTCTTTACTCAAAGGGACATAAATATTACGATATCCCCGCAAACGAAGTTTTTCCACGATACGCGATCCTAAAAAGCCCGCTCCACCGGTCACGATAATACGTCTATTCTTACGATTTTTCATATCACTCTATTAGGATAAAGAAATTTCCTTATAATGCACAATAACCTGCCCCCCGGGCTCTGACCTTTTGCCCTGACTGACCATACATTAAAATCTATATTATCAATCTCTCTCAAAAAAGTATCCGTTTCGAAATTACCTAAATTCGATATAAACGGCGCTAAAAGCTTTTTATCAAGCAAAATATCATTGACAGAAGCGATAGAGCCGTTTTTTGTTAAATAAACGCCATCAAAAGCCGACAAAGGGCACCATTTCCCGCGGATCTTTACAAACGATATGTAGTAAATGCGGTTTGAACTGTTTAGAAACATTTTAAAAAAAGCATCCATCCCCGCATATGTACACAATATTGTAAAGATATCCTCGAACTGGTCCCCCGCTCCATAACCCCTGATTAATACGTGGAGCGGATGATCGTCAATAGAAGGAAGCTCTTTCGGGCTTTTCCGCACATTAGTATAGACCCAGTTTAATATTTTAATTGCCTTGGCATTATCATCTTTTGTGTCACCGGTTATACTTTTTACTATATGCTTATAATTATAATGCCTGTCTACAAAATTCAGGATCTTAAGGTATAATGGTAGCTTTATTTCGTGGAGCCGGCAGTCAACACCCTGCTTGGTGACTACGCTTATGTTCAAGATGCAGATGATCAATATGAGCGCGGTTGCGATTGATAATAGTTTTGTACGGGCTTTATTCATCGGTCAATGCCTCCTTAGTCTGTCGCTTCTGCTCTTTCAGACCACTCCTGAAACATCAAGATGGTCCATAGAAAATACTGCCAATTTCGTTTGCCGGAAAGGTGCTCTTTCCATCGCGTACGAATAAATTGCGCGTCAAACAACCCTTCCCGCTGCAAGCGGGATTCGTCCAGCAAGTTTTGAGCCCAATCTTTAAGCCTGCCGCGCATCCAGTCACCTACAGGAACACCAAAACCCATCTTGGGCCGCTCGATGAGCGACTTAGGAATATACTTATATAACAGGCACCTTAACATCCATTTGGTCTGTCCATCACGCATCTTCATGGATAGAGGCAGACTCCATACCAGGTCGATGATCCTATGATCGAGAAAAGGGATCCTCGTTTCAAGGCTGTTGAACATGGCCGCACGGTCGACCTTGACCAGTATGTCATCCGGCAAATAAGTCATGCTATCCATATACATCATCTGGACCTTATAGTCCGCGAAGGTTTCTTTCAGCCCTGTTTCGGTAAGCCATGTACCGGGCTCCCTGGCATCGATAACCACGCGATCCGGGTCGGCGATCTCAGATACCAGGCTGTAGTAAAGAGACCCGACACCATCGACATTCTCCAGGCGTGTAGAAAGCTTTTCCAGTTTCTCGCCCATATTGGATGGTAAGGTGAAAAATTTGCCGATATACCTGAAAACGCGATCCCAGGTCGATGGCGCAATCGCCTTTATCAAACGCCCGGCAGACTTCCTGATCGCGAACGGGACCCTGGAAACATTTTTCCACATATCGGCCAATGCGTAGCGGTTATATCCGCAAAATAATTCGTCTCCGGCATCGCCGGACAATGAGACCTTGACATATTTGCGCGCCATTTGAGAGATCAGAAAAGTAGGTATTTGTGAGGAATCCGCAAACGGCTCGTCATACATGCTGCCCAGCTTGGGGATAACCTGCATAGCTTCCGCAGGCGACACATATTGCTCGGTATGATCCGTGCCAAGGTGCCCGGAAACGGCTTTTGCGTATTCGGCTTCGTTGTAACCCATCTCTTTAAACCCAACAGAAAATGTCTTGACCGGACGGCCTGACTGGGCCTGCATCAACGCAACGACCGTTGAAGAATCTATCCCCCCTGAAAGAAAAACACCTAAAGGCACATCCGCAACCATCTGCAGCTTTATCGCGCGTTTCAGCCGCTCCTCAAGTTCGGATATGGCATCCGCTTCATTTCCCGCAAACGGTCTCGCGATACCGTTCGCCGCGACCTCAGACAATCTCCAGTAGGCCTCAGGTTTAGCCGAACGCAGCGTATCAGGCCCGTGCGCGGCCTTAAAACTTATATAATGGCCCGGCAGGAGCTTGAATATGCCTTTATAAATAGAGTAAGGCGCAGGAATATAGCAATGTCTCAAATACAGACAGATAACGTCCCTGTCGATCTCTCCGACAAAGTCCGGATGGCGTTTAAGTGCCTTCAATTCGGAGCCAAAAATAAGCGTGCCTTTCTGAAACCCGTAATAAAGCGGCTTTTCGCCGATGCGGTCCCGCGCTAGCGTAAGCACTTTTTCCTTACGATCCCAAAGCGCGATAGCGAACATACCAACGGTTCTTTTAAGCGTCTGGTCTATACCCCATTTTTCAAACCCGGCCAATAATGTTTCCGTATCCGAATGGCCGCGCCAGCCTTTATCGTTGTTCAGCTCTTGCCTCATCTCCAAGTGATTATAGATCTCTCCGTTGAATACAATTACATAACGCCCGGACACGGAGGTCATAGGCTGGTCTCCGGCCGAAGTAAGATCAAGTATAGAAAGACGGCGATGCGCCAGCGCGATGCCGGCGTTTTCGTCGGTCCATACGCCGCTGGAATCCGGGCCGCGATGACTTAAAGAATTCGCCATCGAAATGCCGATGGAAGCCATTTCCGGATCCTTAAGCGCATTATCTGCCGTAACAAATCCCGTTATGCCGCACATATATTGCCTCTGATCTTCCCGTAAACCGACTCATATTTTTTTACCATAGCGGAAAGGCTGAATCTTTCGCAAACCCGCGATCTCGCATTGCTTCCCAGTTCTCCCGCTTTATCCGGATTACTCAAGATATAGTCTATCGCGTCCGCTATTGCCTCGGGATCCTTTTCGGGAATAAGTAACCCGTTAAGCCTATTTTCAATTATTTCCGGGACCCCCCCTACATTCGTGGCTATAACTGCCTTGCCGGAAAACATCGCTTCGATAATACTAAGCCCAAAACCTTCTTCGAGTGAGGGGTGAACCACGATATCCATTATCGATAACAGGTCCGGGATGTCCTTCCTGTACCCTGTAAATATTACCTTCTCTCTCAGGTCAAGCAGGTCTCTTAAGGCAACCAGTCTCTCCTCTAATATGCCGTCGCCTACAAGCAGAAATTTGACATCCTGCCTTTTCCGGCAGACGATATCGGCAGCACGGATCAAATACTCATGACCTTTTCTCGGATGAAATATACCGACGGTACCGATTATCTTGACATCATCATCTATCTTCAGTTCGCGTCTGACCTTGGCCCCTGCGTCCATTAAAGGATCAAATCGTTTCAGATCAATACCGTTATGGATGACCGATATTTTTTTATCGGCGATTCCGTCTAACCGGACTAAGATATCTTTCACGCCGTAAGAGATAGCTATGATATGTTTTGCCCTCTTTAAAACCCATCTATCCAGGAACCGTTGAAAACTGTTACCGTAAAGATAGAGCATGTTGGAGTAGTGCTTTGTTATCAAAACCGCTGTCTTCCCAGAAAAGATGCCGGCGAGATAACCTACTATACCTGCATGAAATAGATGGGTATGCAAAATATCAATTTTATTTCGTTTTATGATCTGCACCAGTTTTATAATAGCCGCGGGCAAACAGATTATATTGTCGTATCCCAGCGAATAACACTTTTGGCTCAGTTTCTCGATTTCAGCGTGTAAATCACCTCTTTTTTTAAGCGTGCAAAATAACAACTCAAATCTTGATCTATCATATTCCCCGGCTATGCCTATAAGTAATTTCTCAGCACCGGCTATTTTAGAGTCTGTCGTAAGATGCAATATTCTTGTCATTTTTTTAACTTATTCATACTTTCTTAGCGACGATGATTATTCCATTCCCGCTCTTATTTACCTTTGCGACGTCTAAAATCATTAGTATCGTAACAAGCGGTTGAACAAATAAAAAATAGAGTGGGAATAAGGCCAAAAATAGTAACGGGCGAAACTGGCACATGCAGAACAATTCATAACCTAAGGCGCCAAGTTTCCCAAAAGATATCCGCGTGTCGATAATCTTGAGTTTATTCTTTTCAATGATCCCGGTTATCTCGCTTAAGGCGTACCCTTCCCGGACATGCTCCAGGCTATGCGGTTTAAAAAAATCGGCATTTCTCAAGAACGGTAGCACTCTTTTTTGGGGACTTGCCGGCACACCAACGATTAAAATACCATCTCTCTTAAGCGCTTTAAAGAATGTCGCGACCACGGCATTATCTTTTTCAATATGCTCCAAAACATCCGTGCATAGTATAAGATCGAATTGATTATCCTGCTGCAGGTCAACAAGATCTGAATGCCTGGTTTCAATATTAAGATTCTCCCTGTTTATAAACGGCCTAAAATTTTCTATCCTGGACTTATCGATATCAACGGCGCAAATCTTAGCCCGCGGGAACGCCCTTGACAAATAGTAACTATACTGCCCAAAACCTACCCCGGCATCAAGTATATTCAATGTTTCTTTTTCCCTGCCCTTGAGCGCAGCTTTGAGCGCGCACTTTACGTACCATTCCGTCAATATATTCAGAGAAAGGTAAAGATAATACCCTTTTCTTATCAACGAATTTTCGGATAACTTTTTCTTAATAAACTTTTTCATAAGCTCGCGCCAACACCTTGGAATACTCGTTCTGTTCATGAAGCGCCGACTTCTCCGGATCCATCAAAGTTAACACCTTTTCGCGGGCATTTTTACCCATCTTCTTCCCGTCAGCAGGGCTTGCTAATATGCTGTCTATCCTGTCGGCCAACGCCATCCAGTCCCTGTTAGGCACCAGGTAACCGGTCTCTCCATCAACAACAACCTCTCTCTGCCAGTCATAGTCATATGCGATGATCGGCACTCCGGCAAGCGCAGACTCAACCAATGCCCTACCCATGTGCGGTGAAATAATAGCTGTTGCTTTAGGTAAAACGGCGGCGATCCACTCTTGAGCGCGGTTGCCGGCAAAGATCACCGCGTCTTCAACCTTCAGCGAGGTTGCCAGGGCCTCGAGTTCCTTTCTTATCGGTCCGTCTCCGATTATAAGGCCCTTGACGCGGCGCCCCCGCTTGATAAGTTCAGCGACAACGCGGATCATGTCTTCAATGAGTTTCATTGGAACAAGACGCGATACGGTCGCCAGGACCTTTTCATCCTTTATTCCAAGCCCGGCAAGCTGCGTGTCGCCGTCGGAACGCACGGCCGGTTCCTGCCAGTGATCCTTGTGTATAAGATTACCGTACCTAAAAACCGTCGCGACATCGGGGCGGCCGCCATTCTCCAGGGCATAACGCATATTGTCCTCATTCGCTCCCGCTATTAAGTCACAGCGCGGGAACACAAATCTTTCTACGATCTTTTCAATCCAGCGAAACTTGAACAGACGCGGCATCACAGGCTTTCCCGTCAATCGAAAAATTTCGTCATATCTGAAACAAGCCCTGACAACCAAAGGCACTCTCAGTCTTCTGGCTAAAAATAATCCCATTAATCCCAGATAATACGGATCGCCTATGCGCACAACTTTTACCTTTAGCTCTCTGGCCATCTTAAGCAATATCCGCGTCAGTTTAATTTGCGCTAAAAACAGATTTAACGGAGGCGCAAACCGCCAGGTACGACTAACGCCTACTTTCCCCTCTACGAACAGATGCGAGTCATCAAGCCGAGTGATGACGGGATCACCGAACCTGTTATCGCCAGATTCAAAAATTCCGGCCAGCGGATGCACGGAAATGACCTTATCAAAATATCCTGCAAGCCTTCTACTGTCCAGCGCCTGCTCCATACGGTTTTCCCTGAACATCTTTAGCGTATAAGACATATCCAGGACAAGGATCGCTTTTGTCAATTTTTAGTACCTGCCTATTAATTTCAAATGAAACTTAAGCGGAATTTTCAAAACTATAAAACGGTATAAAAGATATAAGGCACTCCTTAACCTTTCAGGGAGCATAGCCGCTACCTTCTTTAATGAATCACTCCTTTTTGATTGCGCGTCTTTTGCGGCCTGAGCGCCTGGCCACCTTTTTAAATATTGGCCTTGCTGGATAGAGGCATTAAAAGTAGACGTATCCGTTTTTTTAACTACAAAAAACACATAATATATATTCTTGCCAAGGCCTCCATAAGAGAGCCTGTCCAGGCATCCCGGCACATATTTATAGGCATCCATTAAATAATTATTCCCGTATCTGGAATATTTCACGAATAACGAATCTTTTATTTCCCAGTTATTTGCCGAATAATAATCCCAGAATAATGTCGGTGAAAACATATAAAATCCGTGTTCTACGCAATTCGTTGAAGGCAAAAAGTGAATTATCCTGCCCCCTGCTTTAAGCATTTTATGGTAATTCTCGAGTACCTTCGGCAGGTTAAATACGTGTTCCGAAGTGCCTCCGTCAAATATCAAATCATATTTACCGTGAAGATTGACTGGCACGTCCTTATTTAAGTCATGTATTATTGTGCATTTCTCAAAATCGCTATAATCAAGGCTGTCTATGTTGTCAAAGCCGGCCGATAAAAATAAATCCACGTCGGTAACGCGAGCGCCCGTGACGGGTTTTTTTAATTCAAAGCCCATATCTTGAGCCCATCTCTTGAATACAAGCGGCGTGACAGGACAGATATCCTGCCTTCCTATGGTCAGCGCATGCCCGGAAAATTTTTCCCTACTACCCTCTCTCATCAAAAGCTTGATTGAGCCGCGATCAGTACCCATTTCTATCCCCTATTTTTCAGGCAAATGAACCATTTACCTATTTGCGCGCCGCCTGTCCAGGCAGAATCCAGAATGTATACAACGTCATGATATTGCTTAAATTTGCTCGCCCACCAGTCCAGGTTGTTATTGAAATAGGACTGACCGGCGCATTTTACCCACCCCTCATTCTTGCCGCTTTCTGAAACCGGGATCTGATGAAAAGCTGCGTTTTTCACGATTCTGCTCGATTCTTTTATAGCCCTTGAAATGCCTTCTTCGGTAAAATGTTCGATAGACCCGATAGAATACGCATAGTCAAAATAATTGTCTTCATAGCCGGTGTCTGTGACATCGCACACCTTAAGCCGCTCTGCCAGTATCCCCTTAGCCACGGCCCTTTCTATCAATAAATCGGAAATATCGCATCCGTAGATCACAACTCCGGGAAACTTCTTCGAAAGTATATCGATCGTCTTACCCGTGCCGCAGGCAATGTCTAATATCCGTCCGCGACAATTAGCCAGCAGGAATTGAATCTCGTTCCATACCGTTCCTTCGCCCCAATTCTCCAGTTTGTCCGCAAAGGCCTTATTCCAATATATGCCTAAGTCCTGATTCGACGGGTTACGCGGCCTTTTTATGCGCCTTGTGATCTTTGAAATAACCCTGTTATTTACAAATTTCAAAGAATCCCACACTACTGGCGGGCATAGCCGCTTAAAAACTACTTTATAACTTACCATCTCATCTCTTTCGATTTAAAACTTTTTTGGAACTGAGGACGCTTTCATACGGTTCGAAATAGCGTCTTTAAAGCTTGGGGTCACGCACCCTTCCCTTTTGTCCGCCAGCGCCTTACAGCCGGATACGCAATATCTGCAAATGTCTTTTCTTAAATTTGGCCATGCATCCATAAACCTTTCGGGAAAATCATATTTTGCGTATTCCGCGAGCCCAAACAGCATCGCTATCGGTCCGCAGGTGCCTCCGGGCCAGTAACCATATGCATTCAATAATACGCCGCATTCCCGCGGAAGGCTGCACACATCCCATTTAAGCCCGAGGTCCACCGGAGCCGAAAGCACATATATAAATGACTCATGCGCTTCTTTAGGCGACGCGATAATCTCTATCTTTTTTTCGTTAAAAGCCCTGTCTATATTAGCGTCAAGCCTGCATTCTTTTAAAGCGCTGCTTGAGCCGATAATACCGTTTGTATATATCTCTATGCGCGCAAGATTCCCGGGAACCATCAATTCGTAGAAAAGCAGCGATATGAAATCATGCAGCCGCGGGTGTAGGAAAGGCTCTCCGCCAAGTATCTGTATGCGTTTCAAACGAATATTTTTCTGCCTGACCTGGTTTATGAATTTTTCAATTTGCTCAATTTTCATATCCGCGTCTTTGAGGTGCGGCAGCCCAAGATTACAGAAACGGTTGCACTTAGAACATAATTTGTTGCAACGATACGTGATTTCAAGCTGTATATATTTGACGCGCCAATTCTTATCTAAATTTTGCGCGACAGATACTGATGCGCGGTAAATTTTATGCTTTACCCACGGTACTACCTGCCAGATATTATTTTTATTCTTTAAGGACATGCCTATCTCCACCATCCGAGCATCGGTTTTATGATCCTTTCGCGGAAAAGGCCGTCGTTCGCCACCCTTGTATTCGGATTGTGCAGCCACCGCCAATATATAGCCTCGCCTACACGCTCTTTCGATCCGGCCGGGCATAGTGACCCGGCGGATTTGATTAAAAGTTTTAAAAAAACCTGCCTTGCCTGGTCCTGGATCAAAACGCCCCATAGTTGAAACTTCCTTAAGAATGATATTCTCGCACCCGCTATCCGGCTAAAATGGTCGCAGAATAATATAAAGAACGGCAGGTACCACCATGGCTTATTCTGCCCCCCGAGCGCGGCGCTATAATCCTGTTCGACAGTATTCCATTTGGGGCGCCCGAAGTAAGTAAAAAGTACTTCCGGTACCTGGATAAAATCGCCGTAAATAGACAGCTCCTGGATAAACGCCAGCTCCGTCGACATGCTTTTACGCAACATGTGCGTTTGGCGCATCGCCGATGAACGATAAAGCCCGTAAAGCGCCACTGCCGGAAGCCGCTTCAGGGTTTCGCGGTACCTGCCCGCTAACCCTGAGACGTTCGCGAAGCTGTCAAGAGTGGCGACACGCAACAGCTCTTCCCTGCCCTCAATATAAGACGCCGTATGCACCTGGCACAGCACCGCACCCGAGGATTGTTCCATCTTCCTGACGCATGCGTTCACAAAAGAACGCTCCCGTTTATCGTCATGCGCGGCCCACATGAAATATTTTCCTTTAGAGAGCTCAAAAACACGGTTAAAGTTATACAGTATCCCCATATTTTTTTCGGACCTGTTGTATTTAATCCTGGGGTCTTTATGCGCATATTCCCGGCAGATCTCAGGAGTCGCGTCCGTAGACCCGTTATCAGAAATGATGATCTCAAGATTAGCGTAATCCTGTTCCAATAGAGAATCCAGTGCGCGCGATATATGCCTCTCGCCATTAAACACCGGCACGCCTATACTGACTAAAGGTTCTGAATTTTTGATATACGCCTCATAATCGCGTTACGGAACAACCTGTTAATCCCGAGTTTCGAGAATAGCACCGCCTTCTGCCCGCCCATCCACGAGATCTCAAGATTAAAAACTTCATAACATATGACCCGGTATCTGTAGATCTTCATCAGGGCCTTCATGAGCCGCGGATACATCTTCTGTTTTACAGTAGCCGGATAAATATCTTTAAGCAACCTGTCAAAAACCTTGCGTGGAAGCTTAACAAAAACAAGCATCACGATCAAGATGTTGGCGAGCGTAGGGGCCAGACAGTGAAAGCTGGAGTTAATATCAGGGATCGATATGCCTCGCTCTTTCAGATCGGCAGCAAGCTGCGTATTCGGTATCACCCTTAAGGAAAAGAGATACAACGTAAAAGGCCTTGGCAGGCCATAGACCAATTCCAAGGTACGTATTATATCATCCCGTGTCTCTATCGGATTATCCAGTATGATGTCGTAGTTTGGTGGTACCATATACGAAGAATATCTGCCTATAATTTTTGTCGCATCCTGAATGAGGCCCGGCCTGTTAGGCCGTTGATAAAATTTCAGGATATCATCGCTGCCGCTTTGTATGCCCATACGCATCCGCACAAGCCCCGCCCGTACAAGAATGCTTATCTTCTCTTCGTTCACATACGCGGGTATTATGCCGCCGACCGCGAAAGGCATATTTACTTCTTTTTTCCACAGCTCCGCAAATTCCTTCAATATGTTAAGAGGTATCGACATAAACCCGTCATCTACAAAAGTCACAGCCGAAAGATACGGATATTTACTTAATACATTCTTTATCTCATCGATAATATAGCGCGCTGAAGGGTATCTTATCCTGCCGTATGTAGGGTCATTTTTGATAAATTTCGAGTTGCTGCAATAAGTGCATTTGTTCGGGCAACCGATAGACCATATAGTTGTATAGAATAGCCCTTTTGCTTTAATGAAATCCTCGCCCCGGAATGGGATAAAACCCCTGCCGGAAACAAATAACAACTCGTCGTCCATAAATAAATGGAACGGGAATCCGGACATCTCCTGGGGCGTGTTAAGAGGAAGAAACCCGTTCTTTATTACCACCTCTCCATCCCTAAACCAAAAATTTCCGATCGAACGGTATGAGCTGCCCTGCTCAATCGTTGATAGCAGCCGCAGAAACACTTTCTCGCCTTCGCCGACACAAACCGCATCGGCGTGCTTGATCACGTCTTCAGGGCACAGTATCGCATGGACGCCGCCCCAAATGATAAAAAGGCTTGGATTCAAGGTCTTTGCCGCAGCAATAACATTCTTTGCCGTTTCGGCATGAGCGGTCATGCATGAAAAACATGCGACATTCGCGGCCGCTATGCGTTCTGCTATAAACCGCAGGTCTTCTTTGGAGCGGATATTTTTTGACGCAATATTCAGGAAATCCGCGTCCGGATAAGTCTTGCGAGCGATAGCGGCTATTTTGCGCAGCCCTATAGATATATAATCATTATCCAGGGCCACGAGGCATAGTTTTATTTTATGTGGAGCGTTCATCAAAAATTATTCCTTTATAGTTTTACGCAGGCTAAATAGTCGGCTCTGCTTTACTCGGAGTATCGTAAGCATACTTTGGCAAACCTAATATACCCCTTATGATATTCTTGGTTCTTTTGTGCTTGTAAAAAAAGATGGAGGCCACATACCTGCAATGCATCCTGAGGCTGCGAAAATTGATCTTCCGATATTTCAAAAAGAAACAAAATTCCTCGAGCGCATTTTTATATTTTCCATTTAACAGGAACAGCCCTATATATAGAAACCTGAATGTCGCATAATTTCTTATAAATTCTTTATCGACATATATGCTCGGATTCCTTTTCTCATACATATCTATATTCTCGAAGATCCTCGCAAATGCAGTCCTCGCATCATAGTCCCTTACTGCCCTTTCATGCGCCCTTCTTGCAATATTTTCTCTTTCTTTTTCATTCGCCAGATAATAACGGATTTTTTGCAGCAATTCTTCTTTCGTTCGGAATACGTCTATCTCTTTCCCTATTTCGAACATGTTTTCCATGCCTGGCGCATATTCGCTTAAAACAAATCCTCCGCATAACGCAATTTCTATAGGCCGCCCCTTGGACTGTTTGACCCTGTTATTAATATTCAAACCAAACAATGTCGAATCGGCGTTTATGCTGGTAAAATTCAAATTTATCCTGCTTGTCCTGAATATGTCCAACATGTTGTCAAAGCCGACGTATCCATTCGAGGTGCCTTCGCCATAAGGCTGTATCTTCACGTTATTAGCGGCCAGATAATCGATATGCTCTTTACGGTTTTTAGTCAGAAGACTGCCAACAAATGATACGTCGATATTTTTTTCGGAATCATGACTGCGCGAATACCGGTTCTTACTGAACAGGCTGAAAGTGCATATCGCATTTATGTTTAAAAGTTCATACCTGAACTTCGACAGGTAATCCGGCAGCGTTACTAAATTAGCTGCCTGCGCATAATATTTATCGCTTGAATCAAAAAAATATTCCGTGTCAAAAAAATTCATACTTATAAATGACGAACTTGACAATTTTTTGATGAAATTAATATCAAAAGTTAAATCACTGGATCCGAGAATAAAGAAAATATAATTAATCCTTTTTTCAATAATCATGCCCTCGATTCTTTTCTCAAAAAGATTCTTCCCTGTCTGGATATACAGATCCATATAGTCTACAAAGCAATAGTTATCGCTGTTTTCTTTTATACCATCGCAATAGTTTTCGCATATTGTGTTGGTTTTCCATAAATGAGATATTACCATTGCATTACGCTCGGGCATCGGGATATCCTTCATGCAAATACACTTTTGCGCCGCCTGTATTTGAAAACAAGAATTACGGCGCATGTTGCGATCATTTCTGAGATCAATAATGCGATCGAAATGCCTATATCTTTGTATAAAGGGGTTAAGATAAAAGCCAGTATCACGTTGATTACCCCCACGAATATAACTATTGAAGAGAACGCCTTATTCATGCTAAAGGTCAGCAATCCCTGTACAGCCACGATGCTGCTGGTTCCAAGAAGAAATGGCAGCGGCGAAAGTATCCTCAGGATTATCACTGACCGAGTATATTGAGGGCCTAAAAGTATTTTCACGATATAGGGTGCGAAAATAAAAATAGTCGCCCCCATGATAATAGTCGCCACGCCGACACCAATAAGCAGTTTTTTGATGATAGCGACAGCTTTCTTTTTCGAGTCGACTACCAGCCGGCTTATATATGGATACATAGACTGCGAAACAGGGCTTAACAACGCCACAAACGCCTTTACTATAGAGTCGGCTGCCTTATAATAGCCGACGATCTCATTTCTGCAAAACAGGCCTAAAATGAATATATTGCTTGTGGTATAAACACTGACGGAAGCCATCCCTAAAAAAACATGCCATCCTTCCTTCAATTCCGAATAAATCGAAGTTTTCAAAGGAGCTTTTATTCTTATGCCGAATTTTTTTATAATGAGCCACAAGCTGATCACGCTGGCTGTAAAAGTCCCTATCAGATTTGATAAAGGCACATAAATATAGTCCGACTGTGCTTTTACAAAACTGAAGATGGCTACTATGAATATTACCCTCGATAACATGCTCAAATAACTAATATACTTCATTTTTTCCATTCCCTGAAAAAACCAGGTAGGGAAAAGGATATTACACATGATAGCCAGATAAGACACTAAATAAAGGTCCCAGTCTCTCCTGAATTTGGAGAATACGGCTACTATCACGGTTAAAGCAACAAGGCATACGAAAAAGAGGATGGTTTTTATCAACATTATGGAATTAAAAACCTGCACAAGCCCCTCGTTGGTATCTCTGCTAACAGCGATCTTTTTCGATGCGGTATGTATAAAACCGTACTCGGCTATGACCATAAAATAGTAGACAAATGCCTGGGCGAATGCGACTAACCCGAATTTTTCAGGGCCCAGCACGCGGACAAGATAAGGTAATGTAATGAGCGGCAATATATAGGTCGACCCCTGAAAAATGAACAACGATATGATATTCTCTATTATCTGTTTCTTTTCTCCGGAAATCGGCATATTTATCATTTCATTCGCCGCAGAAAAGCGCCCGGCCAATAGGTAACGCGCTCTTTTATCTGCCCCTCATTAAACTGAAACACCGGTTCTTCCTGAACAAAATCATCCCGCTCCGACAGAAAATTCTTAATAGCCGATTGTGGGTTGTCCGTAGCCCATTCAGGCTTGGTGCGCGGCGCCCCCACAAGCTCTTTCGTAATACCGTCGCATGCGACGATATATGAATCTACCGCTACAAATTCAGAATAGGCCCGTAATTCGGCCAGGACATGCTCTTTTGTGTGATTGGCATCTAAAATGACCAGGCCTTTTTCACCGCGTTTTACCTGAGAGCGGACCTTGCCGATTATCTTATTGTCAACAGACGACCCTTCGATCATGGTGATTAGGCTATACATATCATGCGCCTCGATAGCCTTGCGGTTGTGCGGCCGGATCTCAATATCTACGCCTATCACCCGTCCTTTACCCATCGCCTTAAAAAGGCTAGCGTAGAATATCAAGCTGCCTCCATGCGCTATACCGGTTTCGATCAATACATCCGGTTTCACGCGATAGATGACCTCCTGGATACGCATGACATCTTCAGGCAGCTGTATTATCGGACGGCCCATCCATGTAAAGGAGTAGACGTGTTTTGTGTCCCACCCTGACCGTAGCCATAAAGAAGAGAGTAATTTAAACGCTTCGGGCGTGCCGATGTCAAACTCGCGCTTGACGCCATTTTCAGTTACGGTGATATTATCGCCGTTAATACGTATATCCATGTTCTACATCTTTCTTTTCCCTATAGCGGCGTACCATGCCCGCCAGAGAGCCCAGAACATCGCCGGGCGTCAGGCCGAGGTCCTTTCGCGCGCGTGAAATGTCGATCTCGGGGAAATCCAACAGCCGCGCGTCCGGGACCACTTCCCACTTACAGTGTTCGACCGCGGTAATCGCCTCACAGACCTGCCTGTTGCTCAGGTTCCGGCCCGATGCGATATTGTATATGGGCCCGGACCGGGGCAGTTCCCCCAAAGCGATTATCGCCCCTACTGCGTCCTCCAGGAGAATGAAGTCCTTAGCGCTCTGGGCCATTGAATGCAGGAGTATCGATTTTTCTTCGCATGCCTCGCGCATAAGGACGGATATGAAATTATCGGATGAGAAGTCCGGCCCTATTACATTGGACAGGCGCGCAACGACCGCATTCCGCCCGGAATGCAGGCAAGCCGATTCGCCCATGAGTTTCGATATATTGTAAAGATCGGAAGGATCATTCGGATCCGCTAAAAGCACGCTATCCTCGTTCACGCATCCCTTAAGCCCCGCGTATACCCTTGTAGATGAAAGATAGACCAGTTTTTCATAACTTGTTTCGCGCAGGACGCGATTTAACACACATACATGCGCATCCACCGTATCAAGTGGCCGTTGGCGGAAATCGGCGGTAAGGCCGATACAGTAAAACGCTACGCCCAGGTCGCGGCCCGACAGCTTCTCTTCGCGGGCCGGACAGAACACGGAGTGGCCGCGCCGGCCCAGCGCCGCAGCTACGTGTTTGCCTATAAAACCGTTGACGCCGAGTACGGTATAGTTCATATCTTGACCCCGTCGCTGTATTCAAGCGCTTCGTCCGACCACGAACGCTGTACAAGATCGGCGAAGAGAGATCTATTATTCTCGAAATCGCGCTCGCAGCGCTCTACTTTGGAAAGGTACTTTTCGGGCAGCTTCGTATACAACCTGAAACATCTCCGTATTCCCTCAACCTCCTCCGGGCTCATCGGCTGGCCCCGCAAAACGGTCTTTCCGGTAAAGGTCCGCGCAGCTTCATCGCCTTTTATATAACCATGGTCCATACAGAACTTCCTTAAGGGGACTCCAGTAAAAGGATAAAAGACGCTCATGATAGCCACGGTAGGCCGGATCTCGCGAATCAAACCTATCGTCTGAAAGGCCTCCCGGCGTGTTTCGGTAGGAAAGCCTATCATACAGTATGCGCTGGAACGCAACCCATAACGGTGTATCAAGGCAAAAGCATTATATATGGAATCGACCGTCATGTGCCGGCCGCATATATTCCGCAATATACGCGAGCTTCCCGATTCAACCCCTAAAGATATCTGCACCGGGACCCGCATCCCGGAGACCAGACGCATCTTGTCTTCAGTAATCGACTCGGGCCGGGTCTGTAAAATAAGCGGCAGGCGGATCTCTTTACCGTACCAGCCGCAAAACCGTTCAATATCCCCGGTATTGTTATGAAAGAAGCACTCGTCCTGAAGCTGCAGTATCTCTGCTCCGCGATCCTTAAACTGCTTTACACCGCGCTGAAAATTTTCAAACGGGCGCACTCGAAAGAATTGACCAAGGCCCCTAAAGCTGTTTTTAAGCGCGGCATTGACGCAATAGCTGCACGAAAACGGGCATCCGCGGGAATACTCGATTAAAGCGCGGCGACGCATCCGGCCGTCATACGGCTTCAGTAGGTGCCTATTATCAAAAAGAGAGTGGTCGGGGCAGATATCCCAAAGCCTATCGGCCGGGATCAGCGGGCGCCTTGGATTTCTATTAATACCCTTTGGTGTGCGTACCCATAGGCCTGCTATACCGGAAACATCGTTTCCATCGCAAATTGCGCGTATCAGCTCCGCCCACGTATCTTCACCTTCGCCTACACATACGGCATTCACAAAAGGTTCGGCCATAACCGAATCCGGATCGATGGTAGCATGCACCCCGCCTACAACAACAAGCGGCGAGACTTCCGGCAACTGAACATTTTCCATGACATCTTTGAACAGCTCCCATTCTAAAGAATTGGCATGCACAGCCAGCACATCCGGATGAAATGAATTTAACTCATCCTTAAAGTCCGTGTAAAAACTCTGCAAAGGCGGATACTCTGATTTCTCACGCCCCTTTACGGGCATGAACTCTCCGGTAGATTCATGATCCTCGGTGGCGGTGTTGCTTTTGTTATAAAAGGTTGTTTCGACATAGCGCACCTCACATCCGGCGTCCTTTGCGATCGAAGAAAGTATTCCTACTGCCAGAGGTATTACTCCATCACTGCCGGTATTGGGGAACAGTATCATTATGCGCATTTTTTATCCTTCTTCGATATCACCTTAACGTCAAGGGGCCATTTTATAGAAAATAACGGGTCATCCCACCTTACGCCCTTAGCGCACTCTGGATGATAAAATTCGGACATCTGGTAAAAAACAACTGAATCATCTTCCAGTGTCTGGTATCCATGCGCAAAACCTTTCGGGATATACAACATTCTGTAATCTTCCCCGCCTAACTCCAGCGCATACGATTTACGATAAGTGCAGGAGTCTTCCCGCAGATCTATTATAACGTCGTATATCCTGCCCTTTATACAGCTGACCAGCTTGGCCTGCTCGAACGGAGTAGACTGATAATGCATGCCGCGCAGCGTACCCCTGGCCTTGTTATAAGAGACATTGCACTGGACTATATTGAGGTCTATACCGTGCTCCTGAAATTCCTTCTGACAATAGGAGTAAGCAAAGAAACCGCGTTCGTCTTGGGCCTTCTCTAATTCTATGACATATGCGCCCTTTAATTTTGTTTCTTTGAATATCATCGGATCACCTCTAATTCCGGAATGGGAATAATGAAACTTCCTCCCCAGTCTCTTACATAAGAAAGCTGCCGCATTATTTCTTCTTTAATATTCCAGGGCAATATCAGGATGTAATCCGGCTTTGTCTGGCGTATCCTGTCCGGCGATACTATTGGTATGCGGCTGCCGGGCATAAACCGGCCTTGCTTATGCGGGCTTATATCCGCGACATAATCTATCAGGTCATTTTTTATGCCGCAGTAGTTAAGCATGGTGTTGCCCTTGGCTGCCGCGCCGTATCCGACAATAGTTTTTCCGTCATACCTTATCTTGCCTAAAAAACTGAGGAGTTCACATCTTGCCTTCTTAACCTTCTCGTCAAAAGCAAAATAATTTGTGATATCGGCATAGCCTGATTTGGTTTCTTTATCCAACATTTTGTGAACACGTTCACTAATCGGTTTTGTACCGTCATTTTTGTGTTTGACGTAAATTCTTAAGGAACCGCCATGCGTAGGCAGTTCTTCAACGTCAAAGATAACAAGAGAGTGGGAGAAAAAAACCTTTTCCGCCGTTAAAAACGAGAAATAGGAAAAATGTTCGTGATAAATGGTATCGAACTGCCTGCCCTCTATCAACCTTGCCAGATGCGGGAATTCCATTGTAATCATCCCATTCGGGTTCAGCAGTATGCTTAAGCCTTGGACAAAATCGTTTAGGTCCGGTACATGCGCCAGGACATTATTCCCGATCAACAGGTCCGCTGTTTTACCCTCGCACGCCAGCCGCTTCGCGGTCCTGGCCCCAAAGAATGCCGTTTCAGTAGGTACATTTTTCTTCCGGGCCGTTTCGGCAACATTAACGGCCGGCTCAATACCTAACACGTTAGCACCTTTTCTCATAAAATACTGCAGCAAACAGCCATCGTTACTCGCTATTTCAACAATGCGGGATTTTTTATTTATCCCGTAATCCTTAAACATCTTATCGGCATACTCTTCGCAGTGTCTCATCCACGTTTCGGAACAAGAGGAAAAATACGCATAATCGCTGAATATATTCTCCGGGCTCTCGAACTCGGGCAATTGGACTAGAAGACAATTATCGCAAACGTAAACATCTAGAGGATACAACGGTTCTTTACGAGCCAACTGCTCTTTCTTAATATAGGCGTTCGACAAAGGCGCAGAGCCTAAAGATACGAACAATTGCCTAAGCTCTTTATTGCAAAATCTGCATCTCATTTTTACCAGACCTTCCACGGCGCTTTATCGGCATCCCATAACCGCTCTAATTCCAACTTATCCCGCAGGGTATCCATCGGTTTCCAAAATCCCGTATGTTTATAAGCGACCAGATGACCCTTCTTCGCCAGATTTTCGAGCGGTTCCTTTTCCCAGTGCGTACTATCGCCTTCGATGTAATCAAAGATACCGGCCTCGAGGACGAAAAAACCCGCGTTGATCCAGTTATTATCTCCTCGCGGTTTTTCCAGGAATGAATTGACCTTGCCTGATCTTCCTACATCCAGGCTGCCGAATCTGCCGAGCGGCTGTACCGCAGTTACCGTAGCCATCTTTTTGTGCTTACGATGAAAACGTACCAGCTCCCTTATATCGATCCGTCCCACCCCGTCGCCGTATGTCATTAAAAACGGCTCTTTCCCGATATATTTTTTAATCCTTTTTATCCGGCCGCCAGTGATAGTTTCCATGCCCGTATCGACCAGCGTAACCTTCCACGGCTCTGAAGAGCTTGAATGAACGCTCACTTTATTTTTTTTCATGTCTATCGTTACATCGCTTGTGTGCAAAAAATAGTGTGAAAAATATTCCTTGATGATATAGCCCTTGTATCCCAAACAGACTATAAAATCGTTGAAACCGTAATGCGAATAGATCTTCATGATATGCCATAGTATTGGTTTGCCTCCGACCTCTATCATGGGTTTGGGTATCACGCTTGTCTCTTCGCTGATCCTCGTCCCCATGCCACCCGCAAGGATAACTACCTTCATATGCCTACCTCCTCTTTCCGGCCAGTTAATCGTAACCAAAATAAAAATATCGCGACTACCACCGTCAATGCCCAGGCCAAGAAAACATATCTAAAATATACGGCAAAAATGAACAGGTTGATAAAGTGAAGGCTAAGGCAAACGACGGCTATCATCCTCATATCAGGCGGCATCTTTCTTTTAAGAAAAGCCGCATAAAATACCAGCCCCAGAAATATCGCACGATACCATGGAGCTATCATGATCTTTAAATGCGCCGCAATCCTTGCGATACTCCCGCCGGATAAATTGAATGCCAATAATTCTTTAAAGGCGTCCAGATATAGCGACGGCGGCGTAGAAAGAGCCGTCCGGGCAAAAGCCGTGAAGACACAAAACTTGTGCCCGAAAAAATAATTATGTAAAAGCGTAAATAAGACCGGGGTGAAACCCAGCCACGAAAATAATACTTCTTTAAAGCGTCCGGCCAGCATCAATTTGCCCGCAAAATAACACAGGACTATCAACGCGGCGATCGAGAACTGGGGGCGCATAAATACCGTTACAAAAAGCAAAAGATGCGCCAGGAACCCGTACCAGTAATACGCGCCATTTCGGATTTTTGCGTATCTTAATAAAAGGGTGAGCGCCCCGAGAAAGGCGGTATATGCCAAAGTATCGGGCCATCCTCCCCGCACCACCATCACATAGATATAGTATGTGAAACCAAGCCTATCTATTGTATGAGACTGCAAAAATACGCCAAATAAAAAAAACATTGTTATCCAGAAAGACCATCTTCTTGATATAAAATTCTCCAGAAATCCGAAAAGGACATAAGGCAATATTAAAACAACGGCCAGATATCCGAAATTGGTATCGCCAAAAAATAATTTCTCTACCGCTCGAAAATACCGGAATCCGGGCGTATTCCAGAAAATATCCTCTCCCCCGCGCAGGGCCTGTTTCCAATTCCCGGATAAAGCGTTGACCAGCACCTGTCTGCCCAGGGTTTCATGGGTTGGGCCGTCTTCGCCGCCTTCATGAATAAAATACTGCCCGAACAGGTGCGGACAATATATATAAGTTATGGCCGCTGCAATAAGTATTATTGAGCATGCAAGAAGAAAGCGCTTTCTGTCTATCTTGATCATCAGATTGAGGATGAATAACGCCCCTAAGGCCTCCGGTATCCTTTTTAAAAGAGCTGAAAATTTCAGCATGGGCGATAAGACCAGGCTCATGGAAAGAGGAATCTCTTTGTTTTCTTCCGGCGCATGTATAGGCTTTTTGCCGGATAAGAAAAGCCTTATTCTCGATTTTAAATCTTTAAACCTGCCCCAGAAACCCGGCTGCTCCTTATTATTTATGGCTACCCCGAAAACTTTTTTACCGATATCCAGATCCGCTATCTTTCTACAGCCTCTGGTCTCGTTGTATATGGCCTCATAATGCCCATCCGCGCCTTCCCATAAGAGATACCCGGTCCAGCATAACGAACTATTAACAGAAGAAGGTGATAACTCATACATTACAAAAAATGGCATGCTATCCCGCCTGATATCGGACGCCCCGAACCAGCCATAGGCGCTATCATTCGCAAAGCCGCCCCTGAATTCTGTAAGATTGTTAAAGTTTATACTATCGACTATGCGGCTGTATTTCGGCTTTGAGAGGGCCGAATCCGCCGAAAAAACAAAGAGAGATTGAGGCGGCCGGCATTGCCAGCATCCGCTGTCGCTGGAAGTCCTTTTATCCAAAGGATACTTTTTTAAGAATTGCTGCTTCATAAAAGCGAAGGCTTCAGGAGGCAGCCCCTTCTCCAGTGTCTCGTTGTCGCCTTTTGTGAAAAAGATATTGTGCCCTTCCTGGATAGCCGCATGAGGAATAATACCCTTGATAATAAGGACGAAAATGGCTATAAATGAGGCGACGACCAATCGCTTATAAGAACAGCTGATCTTGCTGTTCACTATAGCTAATCCGGATATAAAAATGACCACGAAGCTGAAAACACTTATAACAGGCAATCCGACACAGATCACTATCAGGACAAAACAAGCGATCTTCTTCAAGATTTCGTAAAAATTAAACTCCATCTACTAATCTCCTACTATCCTCGGTGATGGCAGCGGTACTATGTACCTTCCCTTAAATCCTTTTTCTCTCAACTTGGGCATTAATTCATCGGCTATGTGCCACGAGAGCAAAAGCGCATATTCCGGCTGGTACTTGAAAAGCAACGATTCTTCCAATATTGGTATAAGTGTCCCGGGCATATATTTGCCGATCTTGTATGAACCCTTGATCTCCAAAACGCAATCCAGTATACCGTCATCGATCCCGGTATAATTTATAAGCGTGCTTGCTCTTGAGGGCGCGCTTATACCATATATCCTTCCGCCATTCTTTTTAATGTCTTTTAATAAAGAGCTTAACTCCAGTTTGGACAATACGACCTTGTCCTTGAACTTCATCAGGCTTTCTTTGCTAAGAACAACCGGGGCCTCTTCCTTCAGGAGCGCGACAACCGTATCCCTCACCTTATATTGCCCCTTCCTTGCCGCATATACTCTTATTGAACCTCCGTGAGTAGGGATGCGCTTGGCATGGAATATCTCCAGGCCGTGCGCCTTAAGAAGATACTGCAGGCTATGCAGCGAATAATAGCGCAGGTGTTCATGGTAGATAGTATCATATTGCAGCGTTTCGATAAGAGGCAAAAGATAGTGTGACTCTGAAATAAATACGCCGTTTTTTGACAATAACCGGAGGATGCATTCTACTATTTCATTGATATCTTCAATATGGGCAAAGACGTTGGTTGCCGTAATAACCTTTGCCTGGCCGCTCTTTGTCAAAATATTCTCTACAACATCTTTTGTAAAGTAATCGATGACGGTAGGTATGCCCCGCTTGATCGCGATCTTGCCGATATCTTCCGGTGTAATGCCGAGAACGTTATGGAGGCCCTTGAAGTTGCTTAAAAGGTTTCCGTCGTTTGAGCCGATATCCACGACCAGGTCGCTTGATTTCAGGTCTATCAGGCCAATGCATTCTTTGTAAAGTTCGGCAAAGTTTTCTCTCAATATTTTGGTCGTGCTACTGGTATAAGGGTATTCCGAAGGAAACAATATACCGGCGTCAACGATGAGGCCGAGCTGTACCAGGCGGCATTTAGCGCAATATAATAACTGAGCAGGGTAACTATTTTCTTCCTTTGGCATTTCACCGATCTTGTGCATCTTATTTACCGGAGGCAGATACCCTAGAAAAAGAATCGGTTCCAGTTTAGGGTTGTCACATATCTGACAACGTTCGACAACAACGCTTGAGCCTGTCTTGAAAGTAAGATTAGCGGTATTATTCAAGTGTGTCCCCCTTATATTGTTTATCGTACCATACGGCCGTAAGATCCAACCCCTTGGCAAAAAAGGTTTTTGGCACATACCCCAGTTTCTTTAATTTCGAAATATCGGGGCAGCGGTGCAACGTTCCCCCTTCAGCCGGCTTGCCCGGCCTGACGATGATCTTCCTGTTAAAATACCTTCCCACTTCCGCGGCTAATTTTTTAATCGTCACCTCTTCCATGGTCCCGATGTTGTAGATGCCCAGATGTTCTCCCTTTTTAATAACCATCATGAGCCCGTCAATAAAATCGTCTATAAAAACAAATGATCGTGTCTCTTGGCCGGTCCCCTGTATGGGGAACTGTATCTGTTTCGAACTGTTTTTTCCGCAAAGCTCTTTCATCCTGAGAATAAACTGCGGGATGACATGTTCTTTGCCCATATCGGGCCCATATACATTATGCGGCCTGAATATAATTACCCTGTCAAAATGCTTCCGTCCGTAATTTATAGCCATGAGCTCGCTGATTATCTTGCCTCCGCCGTAAGAATAGCGCGGGTTAAGCGGATCGGGAATACTCAGCGGCACCTTTTCGTCAGTGGGGATATTCGGCGGCGTCTGATATACTTCCGAACTGGAGGCTACTATTAATTCACGCACGCCCTCTTTGATACATGCGTCTATAATATTGACTATGCCTTTCACTCCGATCTCAAGTACCAGTTCCGGTTTGGTATAGAAAAATTCCGTGCCATTCAAATATGCAAGATGGCATACGGCATCCACTCCCTTACATGCTTCTTGAACAGCTTTTGGTTCACGTATATCTGCCTTGATCACCTCTATTTGAGACGATATATTCTTGAGCCTGTCGAATCCTCCCCTGGAACCGTTATCTAAAACCCTTACCCGGCACCCGTCTTTTAAAAGACTGCGCACGAGGGCACTGCCTATAAAACCCGTTCCGCCGGTTACCAGATATTTCATCTTAAGCCTTCCTTATAAACATCTTCGTTAATTGTGCCGCATTAAAAAGGATGTTAGTCGTAATGGCGCATTCGTAGGTGCAATAGCACTTGGTATCCTTGATAAAGCTCCTGAGCTTTGCCGCCCGGGCAGAACGCCATAGTTTTTTAAAATCATAATCTGCGTCTTTTATATTGCCGATCTTCTTGTCAAGCATTTCGCAGGGGTATAGGTCTCCGGTCTGGGTCATGACACAGCTGATATTTCCTGCTCGGCAGGGGATCACGAATCTATCCTCTTTAAATACGGTGGATATGACCTGTTTCTGCAGCAGTTCTCTGCGCTTGATAAAGGTTTTGCCCAGCAAATTAAAATGCCCGAGATCTCCCGTGGCCCATCCTTCTTTCTGGATCTTTATGAACTCGAAATAATGCTTCAGGTCCACTTCGCCCAGGTCGGTGGAGCGCGGTTTACCTCTTATAAGATTGATCGAAATAGTGTCCGGTTTAACCTCGCTCCTCAGGAACAACGCTAAGGCCCCCATCTCCTTTTGATTTTCTGCGCTGCAGGTAGTAATGGTCGCTACATTCAGATTCTTAAAGTCTTTTTTGAGCTTCTTAAGCTCCCGTACCGTGCCCAGGGCCTTTTCAAACCCGCCCTGAAGGCCCCTGATCCGGTCATGAGTCTCCTTCATACCGTCCAGTGAGACGTATAGTATTACGCGTGAGCCTTTGCATGCCTTGCATATATCGGAAACCGAACGAATGACATGATCCTGCAAAATGCCGTTTGTACATATGGTCAGGAGGTTGAATCTGTTGTTATCATAAAAGATCCTGGCGATCTGGGCGATATCCTCTCTTAAAAAAGGCTCGCCACCGGTCAGGGAGAGCCAGAGCAGTTCACCCATTCCCTGCGAGAGCTTCTCTATCTCTTTTAAGGATAATTCGTCTTTCGGGCCGTGCAGGTTCTCGAGGTAAAAGCAGTGCCTGCACCTGAGGTTGCATCTGGAAGTAATGAAAAAAATGAACTGGAGCGGGTCACCTTTAGAGAAAAATATTCTTGGCAGAAATTTGAGCAGATTAGCCATGAGTACCCCTTTTCAGGATGCCGTAAGACAGCCCGGCAAGGAAAACCGGATAGATCTCGAACAGGACAACGTAAGACCTTAAGCCAAAAAGAAGGCCCCTGGCTTTGACCAGATACGATAAAAAAGGCGCTATCGAAATATTGTATACACCAAAAAACAGCAAAAAAGGGACGAATGTGATCTTGAGCAGGCTGATGGAAAATAAAAGACAAAGGCCCGATAATGCCGCTATCTTAATCGAAAGGGGCCACGCATTATCCTTTACCTTTCCTGAAAAACCTTCGCGTTTTACGTAAAGCCCCACTTCGGCGCTTTTCTTAAGATAGTCTTTTATCAGGCCTAGATGATTATAATATTTCAGATGCGTTACCCTGAGCTTAGGGTCAATTTTACAATGGTAGCCCCCCTTGGCAAGCCTTTTGCCGAGCTCAATATCTTCGTAATAAGACATCTCTTCGTTATATTCCCCGATAGCCTCAAAAACGCTCTTTTTTATGGCAAAGAAAAAAGAACAGGTGATGTCCGTAGGGCTGGACAATCTTTCATATCTGTACACTATGAATAAGTTTTGGAACTGGCTGAAAAAACCGGGCTGAGGGGTATCTTCTGCATATATACCGAAAACCGAGTCCGTACCAGGCGCGGATATCGCATTAATAATTTCCTCCACTGAGTCCGGATTAAGCATGACATCCGCATCAACAAATACAAGGATATCTCCGGAAGCATTTTTTGCCCCGTAGTTCCTTACCTTGGCCGGAGAAATACGCTTTCCGGTCTTGATTATCTTAAACGGATAACTTTGCGCTTTTTGAACAGTGTCATCCGTAGAGCAATCGTCTACCAGTAGAACCTCGAGATCCCCGGCCGTCTGTCTTGATACAGCCGACAGACAGCTCTCGATGCAGCCGGAGGCATTATACATCGGTATAATTACAGATACTTTTTTACCTGACATGATTATTACCCTTTTAACTTAACAGCTGCCGGAACTTTTCTAAGATACGTGGTGATAAACCCGTAAAAATACCAGCGCAAATAATATGGAAGCCACTTAAACAGGCGAAAATGGCTCTTCCCCTTTTCACGCTGATACCAGGAAGACGGCACTTCGGCGATCTTCCAGCACAAACGGTGGCATTTAACTAAAAACTCCAGCGAATATGTAAAACCCTGGCTCGACTCGATCGGGACAGTATCGAGAATCCTTCTGGAGAATAACCTGAAACCGTTGCTGGCATCTTTTATCGGAATGCTTGCCAGCCAATAAAGCGTAAATGAAGCGGAGCGTACCAGGAATGATTTTAGCCAGGGGCAGCCTTTCATACAGCCGCCTTTCATGAAACGGCTGGCGGCAACAATATCATTTCCCTCTTTGAATTTTTCGTACATCCTGTCTATTATCCTGGTATTATCGTTATCGTCCGCCGGGAATACCAATACTGCCGGCGCGTCGCTGGCATTGAATCCCGCGATAACCGCGTTATGCACTCCTCCGGCGTTATTCTTAACGAATATCACCTTATATGGCAGCTCCCTGGCGGCATCTTTAGCCACGGGCAGCGTATTATCATCATCGCGATCGTAACAAATCAAAACGCGGAAAGGCGTGGAAACATCTTTTTTAAGCAGCCTAAAGACTGTCGCAATATTTTCGCCTTCGTTATAAACAGGAATGACTATATCTAATCTATCCATTAGAAGTTTTTTAACAATCCTCGCTCTATTTTTTTCCATTGTCCATAATTTAAAGAAGCGTCCTTTGCAAGATCAAGGCCTATGCTTTTAGATATATCGGTACCCCTGCATGGCCGTAAAGAGGGCTTGAATTCCTTATACCTCTGGTAATCAGATTGCCTTTGACTGCCGATATTTATTGTGCCGATAAATTTACTTTCAAGCAATACCATAATCGCCCTGGCCAGATAGTCTATTGTGACTTTGGATGAATACAGGTCTGTAGCGGAACGGTCAAAGCTAATCTTGCCCGGATTAAAAAAACTGGTACGTATAATACAGAAATTTTTGAGCAAATGCACGGCACACTCGGCGCCAAGCTTCGTCCATCCATAAATATTATATGGAATGGTTTCGTCTTTTTCGGAATAATTACCTTTTGTGCCGGGATATACCCCATCGGTAGAGATCTGTATAAATCTAAAGGGCCTCTTCAATCGCGTCTCCTCGCTTATTACCGCCATCACAAGATTGGCCGTCCCCTTTATATTTGTTTCAATGGCCGCTATCGGATGCTTTTCACATTCGGTCATGCGCGCGAGAGCGGCGCAATGTATGATAGCGTCGAACTTGTGTTTATTAAAATATCCTTCGACTGAAGAATATCTCGTTATATCTAAAAGATCCTTCCCGGGAGTCAAAAAATATCCGCGGACACCTTCTTTTAATATAGCCGTGCCCAGCTGGCCGTAGGCCCCTGTTAGAAGCACCTTCTTATACTTTTGCATTTTTTCTTTCAATTATTCCCCATAAATCGATAACATCTACTTTTTCCGGAATATGTATTTTTTTATAGGCGGAATGAGGAGCCCCGACTATTATCACATCGCAGGATTTTAACAGCTTTTCTTTCGTAACAAAATCCGAATTTTTAGCATATTCATCGGAATAGTAGACCGTCGCTCCGTGAAACCTTAAGATCTTACCGAGTTTATACGAAAGTGAATCTCTTATATCATCAGTATCGGCCTTGAAGGCCATCCCGAGTATGCCTATCATGGTTTTATGCAGGTCGCGCTTTTCCCTTAATTTCTCCACCAAGAAATTAGGCAGGCCCTCATTGATCATCATCGCCGCATGGCCTAAAATAAAATTATTGCTGCTGAATGCGGCCAGCTGCATCGTATCTTTCAGAAGGCAAGGGCCTGCAGCAAAACCTGCTGTCGGCAAGGTCGCCATCCTGCCATACCCTTCGGTCATCGCTTTGCGCACATTGTTATAGTCAACCCCGAAATTCCTGGTGATCATATAGAATTGATTGGTCATGGCAAATTGCATGTATCTCCAGGAATTAGTAAACAGCTTGACCAGCTCCGCCTCTCCCATAGAGGTCTTAATGATCTTGGGCGAAATAACGCCGAACAGTCTCGCGGCCTCATCAACCGCTTCATCGCTCATGCCGGCAACTATCTGGGGCAATTCATTCAATTCTTTAACGGCATATCCCTGGACTATCCGCTCCGGACAATACGCTATGCGCCATCCGGCATTCCGGCCCAATATCTTTAAGACCTGCTGGCAGGTGTGAGGATAGACCGTACTGCGAATGATAATGACCTGTCTTTTGTTCAGATATCTCTTTAATTTAAGAAAAAGCTCCAGAAAGGCGCGTGTCTTCGGGGTGAGGTGTTCGTCTACGGGCGTCCCTATAGCTATGATGACATACCTTCCTTTTGAAACGACCTTTTCATCCAACGATACTTTAAGTTTCTCATTTTTCAGAACTTCTCTTAATATCGGTTCGGCGCCATGCTCCATAAAGGGCATGATGCCTTTTTTTACCATGCCTGCCTTGGCCGGGTCGATATCGCACAGGCACGTCCTAAGGCCCTTGTTGGCCAGCACCAGGCCAAGGGGTAATCCGACATGCCCCAGGCCGCCTATGATCACCACATCGAAAGAAAAGCGCTCATTATCCTTCTTTTTCATCTAAAGAGTCTCCTTTTAGTACGCTACTATTGCCATTGGCGTTAAGACTTTCCCACTCCTGTCTTATCTTGTTATACTCTTCTTCCTTGATCTTCAAAAAAAGGTGCATAAGCCGTATCCTCTCTTCCAGGCCTTTTTTGGTAAGGCTATACTGGATCTTACTGATCTTCCCTGGGTTTTCGGAAAAACTTTTATATTTGACTATGCCCTTTTCGATGAGGGCATTGAGCAGATAATTCGTCTTACCGAGAGATATTCCAAGCTTATCTGAAATATTCCTCTGGGTAATGGCTGAATTACTGTCTATTTCCTTGATTATATGCAGAATTTCTTCTTTTGGGGGATGTTCATTCATTGAACAAAAATTCTACCAGAAGGACTTGATATAATCAACAAAAATCGCTTGTGGCGTTGGTGTCCAGAAGCATCTTTTACTGCTGTATTCACCTATATTTGTGCCAAATACCAGTTCTTTTGTATATTATAGGTCGGGTGCATCATAAAATTCCGCCTGACATCGCTTATAGAGGCCCCTACCATGCCGTTAATAGAATAATCCCCCAGCCCTTCTTCATGCAGATAATAGAGATAACCTATATCCTCTGGCTCAAGCCCCATTAATCTGGCCCCGACCCCGTCCGCTTTCAGGGCATCCGTTGACGCGACCGCCGCATCCAGCTTTACAGGAAAACCGTCTACGGGGCCGTTTCCGTCCATGCAATCAAACGCGTCCAATACCACTAGATCCGGCCAGGTAAGTTTGGCCAGATCGACAATATTTCTATGAATAACCTTTGTAGATCTCATGTACGCAACCGACTTTTTAAAAATAAGGTTTACCAGGCCCGGAAGCCTTCTCCTCATCCAAGCTATGGCAGACGTGGGAATATATGTGAATATAGTTTTGGCGTCGGGCGCACTTGGAGTACGGAGGCCGTGAAGCAGCGACTTGTCTTCCTGCCTGATCAGGCCCGCCATATTTTTTATACCGAATGTAGCTATGGCGTAGTTATGAGTTTTGGGCACCCCTATGGATATCCTGAAGTCAAAGGCGGATAAACGCTTTACGATCCGTATCTTTTCAGGGCCCGCTATAGACATGATCATATGCTCGGAATAATCCGCATGATCTTCAATGCATTCTATACTTACGTTATCGTATTTTTTTATGAGGTCAAAATACCCGAATTTTCTGAAGACTTCATTCGTGGATGTCTTTTCATAATGCGCACTTCCGCTCCCTTCCAGGATAACGAACCGGCTGTGGCGCAGCTCGGCAAAATTACCCAGCAAGAAATCTATTACGGCCTCTACCGCCTCCCGGTGCGTATTAGCAGTTTTATTGTTGGTAGCAGTCAGATTGGGCTTTATTAGTATCTCTTTTTTACTGCGGATCACTTCCAGGTCCGGCTTTATGAGGTCCAGGGATTTTTGTATATTGCCATACCTGCCGGAGCCTTTGACTAAAGAAACTTTTTTAATATAGTTATCCATTGCCGGGCCTATTCTTTTGCACTCGTTCAATCATTAAACACCATCCATAGGCTGAAATTATGGCTATAAAGGGCATCATCGGCACTCGCAGCCTTTCGCAGACATCCCACATAAGGGCGCTTAATAAAGCTATTTTCTGATCTATCTCCAATGTCGCTCTATAAACTATGAAAGCCATAATAAAAGTCATCGCTATCTGCAAAAGGACTACTCCGTCGAGCGGGATCTTCAATATACCGTTAAGAATGGCGAGAAATAGCGGATAACCGGGGGTTCTGAACATTTCATATGTCAATGCTCCATTTTCATTTTGCGTAGCAAAAACACCCTTAGTTGTAAGCATATCAGATAATTTCAAATATCCATAAGAGTCGGGTAATAATTTTCCTTGTGGGGCATGAATTGCGGCAAACAGGAAGAGCGAAAGCTTTATTACTAAAGCTATAGCAATGATAATAAGAATGTAGCGCTTATTTTGAGCCTTCAATGATTTTTTCTACTATAAGTTTCAGCTCTTTGGTTCCCAACTCAGGATATATCGGTATGGAAAAAGTTTGGGAGGCGGCGGATTCAGATTCAGGAATAGCGCCTTTTTTGTAATTTAGGTCTTTGTAACACTCTTGCAGGTGTAACGGAACAGGATAGTAGGTCCGGGCCTCAATACCTGCGTCATTAAGAAATTTTGCTAATTTCTCTGGACTTGGCTTGACCCGCAAAGTGTAAAGATGGTAAGTATGCGTATTATAAGAAGGTGCAAATGGTGCCATAATAGCGCTTATATCTTTCAAATGATCATTATAGTACTGGGCGGCCCTGCGTCGGCCATCCAGCCACTTGTTCAAATATTTGAGCTTTATCCTTAGAATAGCCGCCTGGAGAGCATCGAGGCGGGAATTAGCGCCTATCTCTGAATGAATATATCTTATCGTGCTGCCATGAACGCGCAGCATCTTTATTTTGTCGGCAATTGCCTTATTATTTGTGACAACCATGCCGCCGTCACCGAAACCGCCCAAATTCTTGCTCGGGAAAAAACTTAAAGCTCCCGCATCGCCCATTGATCCAGCCTGCCTGTCTTTATAGGTTGCGCCCATGGCTTGAGCCGTATCTTCGATCACTTTTAAATTATTGATCTTAGCGATTTCTAAAATTCTGTCCATATCGGCACATTGGCCAAACAAGTGCACAGGGATAATCGCCTTAGTGCGTTTGGTTATCTTATCTTCTATCAATTCCGGATTAATGCAGTAAGTCTTCGGGTCGATATCAACAAATATCGGCTTCGCGCCCAATATAGACACCGATTCGGCCGTAGCGAAAAATGTAAATGGAGTTGTAATGACTTCATCGCCGGGGCCTATGCCAAGAGCCTTGAGCGATAATATAAGCGCATCCGTGCCTGAGGCAACGCCTACCGCGTATTTTGTCCCGCAATATACGGCAACTTCGCGTTCGAATGCCTCCACCTCCGGCCCAAGTATAAAATGCTGGCTTCCGACAACTTTCATTAAAGCTGCGTCTATCTCATTTTTTATGCTCTTATACTGCGCTTGCAAATCTAAAATAGGTATCTTCATTACTCTCCCCTAAAATAACTTATCGTCTTCTTCAATCCAGTTTCGAGATCTACTTTTGGTTTCCAATTGAGAAATTTTCTCGCTTTAGTTATATTTGGCCGCCTTACCTTGGGGTCATCCGTTGGCAGCCCTTTAAACACAATCTTGCTCTTGCTTCCGGTCAGCTTGATTATGGTTTTAGCAAGATCTATCAACTTCATCTCATTAGGGTTGCCTATATTCACAGGATCATGTTCTTCTGACATCAATAACCTGTATATGCCATCCACGAGATCCGAAACATAACAAAAACTTCGCGTCTGAGACCCGGTGCCATAAACCGTAATAGCCTTATTATTCAAAGCCTGATTTATAAAATTAGGTATTGCCCTGCCGTCTTTTTCCCTCATTCTCACGCCATAGGTATTGAATATACGGACTATCTTTGTATCTACCTTATGAACACGATGGTAAGCCATGGTAATTGCCTCCGCGAATCTCTTGGCTTCATCGTAAACTCCCCGCGGCCCGACGCTATTAACATTTCCCCAGTAGCTTTCGGGCTGAGGATTCACAAGAGGATCCCCATATACTTCGCTTGTGGATGCCAGTAAAAATCTTGCTTTTTTCACCTTGGCTACACCTAAGGCATTGTGAGTCCCCAAAGAACCGACTTTAAGTGTTTGGATAGGATACTTAAGATAGTCTATAGGGCTTGCGGGAGAGGCGAAGTGCAGGACATAATGAACAGGCCCTTTGATTTTAATGGGCTCGGAAATATTATGTTTCATGAATCTGAAATTTCTGTCTTTAAGCAGATGAGATATGTTGGAGAGCTTGCCGGTTATGAGATTATCAACACAGATGACGTTGTAGCTATTTTTGTTAGAGACAGTCTCCTTCAACGAGTATTCAACTTTTTGGAGACAGTCTCTTCCTAAAAATAATTCGCATAAATGCGAACCTATAAATCCTGCTCCGCCGGTAATTAAAACTGTTTTTCTCATGCAACGCTTTCTTTAGAGACAGTCCCATTCTGGGACAGTCTCTTCAACTTGAACCAATCTATCGTTGACTTAAGCCCCTCTTTAAATCCCACTATCTTTTTCACACCTAACATATTTTTCATCTTACTGATGTCGGCGTAGGTTTTTCTGACATCACCTTGTCTTTTCGGCCCATATACAGGTTTAAGTTTTAATCCCAATATTTTATTTGTTTCTCTTATTATATCCAGTATAGATGTAGTGGACCCACATGCTATATTAAAAACCTCTCCTGATATTTTCGGAACAATGCATGCTCTCAAATTCGCCTCAACCACATTTGCAACATAAGTAAAGTCCCGCGACTGTTTACCGTCCCATTCCGCTATAGGAGATTCGCTTCCCAGCATCTTGGCAAGAATAGCGGGTATGGCCGCGGAATATTTGCTTTCGGGGTTTTGTCTGGGGCCAAAGACATTAAAATATCTTAAGCTGACAGTCTCTAATCCGAAGGTCTTCGCGAATGTAACGCAATAATGTTCCGCCGCCAATTTTGAAACGCCATATGGTGATATGGGCACGGGAAGGTCTGTTTCTTTTTGAGGAAAGCTCTTGGCGTCTCCATATGCTGAACTCGAAGAAGCGTAGACCACTCTTTTTATTCCGGCTTCCTTAGCCACAACTAAAATATTCAGTGTTCCAAATACGTTTGTATCATTTGTGGCAATTGGATCTTCAACCGATTTGGCGACAGAGCGCAACGCCGCCTGGTGAATGACATAATCCATGCCCTTCATCGCATCCTTAACTACAGCCGCATCCCTGATATCGCCTTCGATCAGCTCGATTTTATTTAAAAAAGTTTTAAGATTATCACGATTACCGGTAATAAAGCTATCCAGAACGCGGACTCTTTCCCCGCGCTTAACCAACTCTTCGGTAATATTCGATCCGATAAATCCCGCTCCGCCTGTAACAAGATATTTAGCCATATTTTTATAGTTTTATGATATTTGACCTATTTTTGATACCCTTCAACGCGTTTCTGGTATCGATAATAACTTTTGAATTCTTCGCTATAAACTGGTAGTCAATATTAGAGTGATCGGTTACTATAACAACGCAATCGGCCGAAGCCAACACCTCTTTGGTAAATTTCGCGCGTTTCAAATTAATACCGTCTACTTTAATATATGGAAAATAAGGATCATAATATAAAACGTTCGCCTCATTCCTTTCCAATAGTTCGATTATCTCAAACGCCGGTGACTCTCTCAAATCCTGGACGTCTTTCTTATATGCCACTCCTATAAGCAATACCTTGGCACCTTTAAGCGCTTTCTTCTTTTTATTAAGCGCGCTGATTATCTTTTCCACTACATAGTGCGGCATGCGGCCGTTTATTTCCGACGCTAAATCTATAAATCTCGCTTCAAAACCATGCGCTCTTGCCTTCCACGATAGATACAAAGGATCTATGGGAATGCAATTATGAGTAAGTATGCCATATGATGTTACAAAAGTATTGGTATCCCGCACTTCCATAGAATAGACTTTGCTTGCTTTAGAGTAGGATATGTCTTTAATTTTTGTAGTCGCGAAATTTGTATATAAATTGAAGTTTTTGTTTGGTATTATTTTCCTGCTTTTTTCAAGATAAGACTTAATTCGCCCCGCTTTCTCTCCAAGAAACATGCTTCTCAATCTTTTAAGTTGACCGTACCCGAACATGTTTAACAGATTTTTTCTTTTCTTGAAGCTTGGCATAAAGCCTAAATCCTGTAGTAGAAGCACCATTTGATTAAACAGGGTATCGCTTATTGTGAAATAATTTACTGTGGCCGAATTAAAATTATGCTTATATATTTTCCCGTTCTTACAATAGGCTCTCTTTCCGCTAGAACTGTCTACGCCGCCGTCTCCTCTCAATAACCCCATAATTAGATGAAGCTTCAATTTTTTCGGCAAGAGCATAAATCGCTGAGGAATTTTCATAGAGTAAGAATCAACGCCGCAGCCCAGTATATCTCTTAAGAGGTAACCGAAAATATTTGACGATATCTTAATGCAGGTGCTGTTCCATTTCTTTGAATTATATTCTGAGTAACAGATACCCTTCTCTTTAAGGAACAACCTGATATCGTTAAGGTATTGCGATTCATTCCTGTTAAATGTTAATCTCGTTCTTATAGATTTATCTACCGTTATACAGCCTTCGCTTAAATAATAACCGATAAACCTTAGGAAATCTTCGTCAACATCCATAACCGCCGGAATGCTTTGGTATGAAGGCCCGCGACCTGTACAAAGCATGAGATCTTCTCTATTAACCGGCCAGCTCATCTTGCCTTCCAGCGATAGATATACATTTAACGGAAGATAGCCGGCTTTAAAATAGTCATCCAGACTGGCTTTTGCGCCGGGTGCCGACCTTTGCTTTATTTCTTTCTTAAAATCGCGCCATTCAAAATATGTTCCCTTGACTCTTATACCGCTTACAAAATTCCGCTGTTTTAGAAATTCTATCAAATCTATCCATGAGTCCTCTTTTTTGACAGATTCTTCCGGAAGATTGAGGATAACAGGTATCTCATCGTTTAATTCAAGCTCGTCGGCAAATTTGACGCCCAATTGACCGCCCTTGTTAACTATCATCGGATGCTTGGATGTAACGGATATAGCGCGGCTATCCTGCGTCTTAATATTGATTATATCCCCATTATAGGGCCTTTCCGAAAGCATGCTGACTTCTTTAAAGCATGATCCATTGCCTATCGGGTCATAAGATAGCACCTTTTTAGAAATAGGCCTTATAAATGTTGCCCCTTTAACTCTATGCAGTCTCGAATTTGGGTTTTTCCCCGATTCGCTGACAAAATCAGATATCTTTATAGGCCTGAATCCCGAGGCTTCCTTATCCTTCACGAATATGTATTCATCCTTTGTTAAACAGTGGCCGCCTACGCCGGGCCCTGGATAGAATGGCATAAAGCCATACGGTTTCGTCTTTGCCGCTTCGATGACTTCCCAAATGTTGATGCCGAGCTTATCACACATCAACGCAAGCTCGTTCACAAGGCCCAAATTAACTATCCTGAATGTATTTTCAAGCAGCTTAGTCATCTCTGCTGCCTTAGCCGAAGAGACAGGCATGACTTTATCTATTATTTGATTATATAAAATGGTTCCGATTTGTGTGGAGCTTTCGGATATGCCGCCCAAAACCTTAGGAATATTTGTGACAAAATATTTCGCGTTACCCGGATCTATCCTCTCCGGCGAAAATGCCAGATAAAAATCTTTGCATTCTTTAAGCCCTGTCGATTCTAAAATAGGCAACATAACTTCTTCGGTAGTGCCGGGATATGTGGTAGACTCCAATACGACTATCTGTCCGTGCTTCATGTGCTTCTTTATCATCTGGGTCGCGGAAACTATAAAAGAAACATCCGGCTCTTTGGTCTTTAATAAAGGTGTCGGCACGCATACTATAAAAGCGTCCAATCTTTTGATATTACTCAAATCCGTTGTTACAGTCAGCGAACCGTCTTTCTGTAACGCGACTATCTCCCGGGGCTTTAAGTCCAATATATAAGACTGCCCTTTCTTTAATCTTGCGACACGGTCCTTGTCGACATCTATGCCCCACACCTTAAACCCTTTTTTGGCAAATGCCATGGCAAGCGGCAGCCCTACATAGCCTAAGCCTATCACGCCTATCTTTGCTTTCTTGGTAAGAATTTTATTCTTCAAGGTATCAAACATAATCTTTTAATGCCTCCTGCCAATTGCGCATCCTATAACCTGTAAATTTCATGAACTTTGAATTATCCAATATCGACATCGCCGGACGTTTCGCGGGGGAGTTTAATTCTTTTGAAGATATCGGAAGAACTCTCGTCTTTGATCCCGCCAATTTCAATATTTTTCTGGCATAACTAAACCACGAAACGCTTCCCGAATTCGAAACATGATAAACACCAGCCCACCGCTGCGGTGTAGTCAGCGAAAACAACTTGTCATCGCGGCGGTGCAACAATACGTGTATCGCTTTGCTTAAATCCTTCGTGTACGTCGGCGATCCCACCTGGTCATCAACGACTTTCAAGGCCTTTTCACTCTTTGCCTTCGCAATAATAGTATCCACAAAATTTTTGCCATGCTTACCATAAAGCCAACTGGTGCGAAGAATAAAATATTTTTTAAGCGTATTTCTTATAGATTCTTCGCCTTTCAGCTTTGAATCTCCATATATGCTTAAGGGGTTTACCTTGTCCGTTTCTTTATATAGATTTTTCTTTTTACCGTCGAATACGAAATCGGTGCTGATGTATATTAAAACGGCGTCCGCCTCTTTACAGGCCAACGCGACATTTTTTGCACCTTCGGCGTTTACCTTATACGCCTTTTTCGGATTAAGCTCGCAGCCATCGACATCCGTCATCGCCGCTGTGTGTATAATAATATCGGGATGAAGCTTATTCATAACCTTGGAAATGCTACGTTTATCGGTTATGTCGCACCTTGTGAAGCTGTAAGCTGTAAGCTTTAAGCTATAAGCTAAATCCGCCCCATACACTTGATAGTCTTTTTTCAGCTCCTGACAAAGATCGGTCCCTAGCATTCCGCTCGAGCCTGTAACTAATATTTTATATCTTTTCGGCATTTAATTAATTTCTGCCACCAGGCTGTGTTCTTCTTGTACCACTCTATAGTAAGTTCAAGCGCGTATTTAAAATCATGCTTTGGTTTCCAACCGAGCGCTTTTAGCTTCGTTATATCAAGCGCGTACCTCTTATCATGGCCGGGCCTGTCTTTGACATACTCTATCATGCTTTCATCTTTTCCTAAAAGCGCAAGCATCGCGTGCGTCAATTCGATATTTGTAGTCTCGCCGCCGACACCTATATTATAAATTTCTCCGACTTTCCCCTTATGCATGACAACATCTATGGCCTCGCAATTATCCACTACATAGAGCCAGTCCCGCACATTCATCCCGTCGGCATATAAAGGAATCTTCTTATCCTGCAATAGATTCGTTACAAACAGAGGTATTACTTTTTCCGGATACTGGTACGGCCCGAAATTATTAGAGCTTCTCGTTATGATCACCGGCAAGCCATAAGTAACAAAATAGGACCTTGCTAATAAGTCCGCGCCGGCTTTACTCGCTGAATATGGGCTGTTGGGCTCCAAAGGATCCGTCTCTTTAGAATAACCTTTGGGAATACTTCCATATACCTCATCGGTAGAGATCTGAATATACAATTCCGCCCCGACTTTCTTTACCATTTCCAATAAAGTATATGTACCAAATACATTCGTCTTGATAAAGACCGAAGGGTCTTTTATCGACCTGTCCACATGTGTTTCTGCCGCGAAATTTACTACGCAATCGCTGCCTTTAACCAGCTTTTCAACGACTTTTGCGTCTGTAATGTCACCCTTTACGAATTTATATCGCTTATTCTTTTTAATGTCTTTCAGGTTTTCGAGATTGCCGCAATAGGTGAGATTATCAATATTGGTAATACGATAGTCCTCGTATTTACCTAACATATAACGTATGAAGTTTGAACCGATAAATCCGGCTCCGCCAGTCACAAGTAGTTTTTTCATTTGGTCAATTTCTTCGCTACTAATATATTCGCCCTTAACAGTGAATCGAAAGTTCCCGAATCCGTCCACCAGCCGTCGAGAATATTGTAAGTAAGTTCGCCGCGCCTTATATATTCATTATTAACATCAGTTATCTCGAGCTCGCCGCGCCTGGACGGCTTCAGTGTCTTAGCTATCTCAAATACTTTTGAATCATACATATAGATACCGGTAATGGCGTAATCGGATTTGGGCTTTTTGGGCTTTTCCTCTATAGACACTACATTCTTACCCCTAAACTCGGCGACTCCGAATCTCTCCGGATCCTCAACCTTCTTCAAGAGTATCTTCGCGCCCTTCGGCTGTTTTCTAAAATCTTCTACGGCCTTTTTTATACCCTTTTCGATTATATTGTCACCCAGGATCACCACTATCTTGTCATTGTCGGCAAAGTGTTCGGCAAGTTTCAGCGCCTCGGCTATCCCGCCCTCGCCTTCTTGATAAGTGTAATTTATATGCTTCAGGCCGAAATCCTTGCCATTACCGAGAAGGCGCAGAAATTCTCCCGCATGATTTCCGCCGGTCACTATCAATATATCCTTAATACCGGCATCGACGAGCGTCTGTATGGGATAATAGATCATCGGCTTATTAAAAACAGGCAGTAGATGCTTATTGGAGATCCTCGTCAAAGGATAGAGCCGCTTTCCCAAGCCCCCGGCTAAGATTACGCCTTTCAATCCCATGTATTACTTTCTCCAGTCGTAGTTAATATCATTATCATAAGCATCCAAACGCTCTTCATCCGGTTTTTTGTAATTATAAGGAAGCGTAGGAGTATTGATAACTATAGACTCGCAATCTGCTATGCCCTTAAATCCGTGGTAAACCATTTTGGGGATAGTAACGAGTATCGGGTCATCTGTGGATAATATGAATTCATTAACTTCTTTATAGGTAGGCGATTTTTCCCGCGCGTCGTATAACGCAAGTCTTATCTTGCCGTGCACACAGGCAAAATTATCATTCTGTTTCTGATGAAAATGCCACGCCTTTACCACGCCCGGATAAGTAGTCGTCATATATACTTGCCCGAATTTCTTGAAGACTTTGTCGTCGCAGCGCAAGATTTCCATAAGCCTGCCGCGCTTATCCGGGATAATTTTTAATTTTTTAACTTTAACGCCTTTAATCATGGCCCCTGCCTATCCCCTCGTATCTAAATCCAAGCTTCTTCATCTGGGCCGGATTATAAATATTTCTTCCGTCAACTATAACAGGCTGTCTCATTATTTTCTTTATCTTCTTAAAGTCCAACTCCTTAAATTCATTCCATTCCGTAGCCACAATAATACAATCGCTGTCTTTAGCGGCCTGGTAAGCGTCTTTGCAGAATTCAACGCTCGCCTTCAACCGCTCTTTGGCCTTAGCCATCGCGACAGGATCATACACTTTAACGCGCACACCTTCTTTGAGAAGCGCCTCTATGATCTCCATGGCAGGAGCTTCTCTTAAATCGTCCGTCCCCGGTTTAAAAGACAACCCTAAAACACCGACTGTTTTTTTAGGCAGGTTCCATAATAAAGCTTCTATCTTCTTTATCGCCAGCCTCTTCTGCTCCCTGTTTACATTTTGAACCTCTTTTAGTATGCCGAAATCATAACCTATCTTTCCGGCTATGTGAACAAACGCGTCGAGATCCTTCGGGAAGCATGATCCGCCAAAGCCTATCCCAGCATTTAAAAAATCTTTCGATATCCTTTTGTCGAGCCCCATGCCGCGCGCGACATCCACGATATCCGCGCCGACCTTATCACAGATATTGGCTACAGAGTTTATGAAGGATATCTTTGTCGCAAGAAATGAATTTGAGGCGTGTTTTATCAGTTCCGCGCTCTTTATATTTGTAACGACTATCGGCGCCTTGAGAGGCTTGTATAATTCGGTAAGAATATCCGCGGCCTTTTTAGACTTGACCCCAACGACAACCCTGTCGGGATTCATGAAATCTTCGATAGCGGTCCCCTCTTTTAAAAATTCGGGGTTGGACACTACATCGAATTTTATCTTGCGCTTATTGAATATATTTATGGTATGCTCGACCCACTCGCCTGTATTTACCGGGACGGTGGACTTATCCACAATCAGCTTATAAGAAGACATCGAAAGAGCTATCTCTCGCGCCACATTTTCGACATATGTCATATCCGCGTCGCCGTTATCCTTGGGCGGGGTCGGCACACAGACGAAGATCACTTCAGACTTTTTTACCCCATCTTTTAAACGGCTGGTAAAAGTGATTCGGCCCTCTTTAACATTTCGCTTAACAAGTTCTTCAAGGCCGGGCTCGTAAATAGGCATTATGCCTTTTTTTAGCTTGGAGATCTTGCTTTCGTTATTATCAACACATATAACATCATTGCCAAGATCCGCAAAGCAAGCGCCTGTGACCAAACCTACATAGCCTGAACCTACAATCGTTATATTCATATCGTAACCCCTATATTATAAGCTAAATATTATAGCAAGAAATGTACGGTAGGTCTATAGAAAAAACTAGATTTTACGCTAATAGCCTGCGGAACGTCCGGCAGAAAGCCTCTGACGCTCTATAAAACCGGCATCGCCAGGTTGACCAGCCCTTGTTCTGGAATAGGCCCTACCAACTCCAAGCGGCATTTTAGGAAATGCCTTGAGACGCAACGATACCCAAAATGTCTGGGTTGAGATCGTTTTATTGTCCTCATAAGGCCTATAATCATAGGTAAACTCTAATATCCAACAGTGCAGATCTCTTGAAAGGGTGTACTGATGTTCATCTATATATCCTTTGTCCATATTAAAACGCCAATAAACCCGCGCTTTCCATTTCTCGTTAAACCTGTATATGGCATCGGTAGTTAGATAATTGACTAAATTACCATTTGTGTCCGGGTCGACGGGTATGTCAGAATTAAATGAGTGCTCATATCTATACCCAAAAGCAAGCGACCTATCTTCTTCCTTGCCCCCGACAAAGTCTACGCTCGCAGAATCGGGCAGGCCATACTTTGTATTAATATTCATCTTTGCAAGTGTATATAGCCAAGGATAGGGCGTAAGCTCCAACTGCATAAATACGTATTGAAATTTTTGGTCTTTAAAATCAGAGTCATCATTAAACGCGAAGACGCCCTTTTTGAGCCTGAACTGATAATCTGTCCTTATAATGTAGTCCACAAGATCGACAGACACCCCGTTTCTTTTTGTCTGAAGTTTATTTTCCACCTGGAAGACGATGTTATTCTGCTCTTTTATCGCGTCAATAGCATCAAACTGCGTAAGATTATCCATGCTGACCGTGGGCTGATGGGTATAGAAGTAGCTCACGGTCGGAGTAATTACATGCCTCAGTTTATTTATGTCCAGATCGAGCGCATTGGTATTGATGTCGTATATTTTGTACAATTTCATGGAGCTGTCGAAACCAGCGTCAAATACACCTCTTATAAAATTCGTCTGGCCGTACTTGCCTCTTGAATAAAATGTCTGCCTCGTTCCGGCGAATGGTGTAACATAGAGCGATCTTAAGTATGGTATGGGTTTGGTATTATATAAAAGTTTATTATAAGTATCTACTCTTATGACATTAAGATCTTTGTACTGGCTCGTTTCGGAATGAGGAAAGGTGTGGTTCATATATGTAGGCGTAAAACTTGCGTTATAGTATAATGGCGAGCTTCCGCCATTGTACTTTATATTATACTGCGGTATGTTGACATTAAATTCGGGCAATATTTCGACGACATCATAGTATTTGTCCATTCGCTTGCGTACTAAAAATTCCGTAGTATAACTTTCCTTTGAGGTAATAAATGAGATATAATTATCCGGCACAGGATGCTCTTCCCACTCATTGTAGAAATAATATTTCACCATCCTGTCGTCACGGACCTTCTCAAGCTCCATAGTCATTAAGGTATCGTCCAGGACCTGCCATTTATGCCTTATCTGTAATCTATATTTTCCTTCTTCACGCGTTATAGGCTTGTATGAAAGATACTCATTATTCTCATCGGCATAATAAAAATTGGCTATGCCTTCACCCAGGCCTTCAAGTTTGTAGGAGTTATCTATGCCGACGGCTATGCCGTTCTTCGTCCTGTAATCGAACCTATACCTGCCCTTAAAAATTTCACTGTAATCATATTTCATGGACATAAGCGCGTAATAGCCCCAGTCCCTGTCATGGCCCGGCATTATGGTTATATGAGCCGATTGTTCTTTTATGGGTTGGTAATAATAAGGCAGCCACATAATGGGGCAATTGCCGACATACGCGACTATATTCTTCGCGATAACTTTATCTTCCAGGTATATCTCTACCTTTTTAGCCTCTATCCTGTAATGCGGTTTTTCCAGGTCGCAGGTAGTCATATAACCTTTTTCGATGCCTACCTGGCTCTCCCCAACCTTATCTATCTTCTGCCACTTACCGTAGAATGGGACATAATTTATATAAGCATCTATCGCGGTGCCGGTCCTCTTGTCAAAATTGTAATTTATTTTGTCACCGGTAAAATAAGCGTCTTTCTGCGTTATCTTGACATTGCCTTCGGCTATAGCTTCGCGTGTATCTAAATATACCGTGACCTTCTCGCAGGTTAGCCGCACGTCTTCATAGTCGATAAATATATTTCCCGTTCCCACGACTCTCTTCTGCTCGTGGAAATACTCGACCTTATCGCCGTTGACTACGATGGGCGCTTTTTGCTTAAAGTCCTGCGCGTAGGCAGTTGAGGATAGGACGATCAAGCTGTAGGCCATAAGCTGCAGGCTATAAAATAAATATTTATTTCTTCGGTACACTTTCCCAATCCTTTAAGAATTTCTGTATCCCGATATCTGTAAGCGGGTGTTTTACAAGAGCCATCAACGTCGCATATGGCACAGTAGCTATATCGGCCCCTATCTTAGCGGCGTCAAGTACATGCACGGGATTACGGACGCTGGCGACTATTATTTCGGTCTTAAACCCGTAATTACCAAAGATGGTCTTTATATCGCGTATCAAATCCATCCCGACGATACTTATATCGTCGAGCCGCCCTATAAAAGGGCTTACGTAGGTAGCGCCGGCCTTTGCGGCTAAAAGTGCCTGTGTGGGCGAGAAACATAACGTAAGATTTGTCTTTATGCCTTCTTTTGATAAAATCTTCGTTGCTTTTAGTCCTTCGGGTATCAATGGTATCTTAATTACAATATTTTTGTGTATCTTCGCAAGCGTCCTGGCCTCTTTTATCATTTCATCGGACTTTAAGCTTATGACCTCGGCGCTGATAGGCCCGTCTACGATAGAGCATATCTCTTTTACTACAGATATAAAATCTTTGCCCTCCCTGGCTATCAACGTAGGATTTGTGGTAACTCCGTCGATTATCCCCAGAGAATTCGCCTCTTTGATTTCATTTATGTTCGCCGTATCAATAAATAACTTCATACACCCCTCTCGTATAATACTAACGTCGCGGCGCCGATAACACCGGCGTCATATCCTAACTTTGCCTTCACAACTTTTACCGTCTTTGCCGGCAACTTCATCGCTCTTTCGGATATCGTCCTCTTTATCGAGTCGAACAATATCTTTCCCGCTTCGGCAACCCCGCCGCCTATAACTATCTTCTCTATATTCAAAAGATTAACGACGCCCGCAAGGCCAATGCCTACCTTATTACCGGCGTCAATCCAAACTTGTCTTGCGAATCTATCGCCCTTACGCGCGGCTTCGTCAATCGTTTCAGGGGTGATCTTCGAAAGTTCGCCGCCTACAAGTTTCTTTATGAGCGTCTTCTCGCCTTTTTTGATCCTTGCCTCCACGTCTTTTATTATGTAGCGGTTGCCCACATAGGCTTCAACGCATGCACGGCCTCCGCAATTACATTTCGGGCCGTCGATACCTATCGGCACGTGGCCAAATTCCCCGGCCGCGTAGCTTGAACCGCGATATAGCGAGTTATCCAATATCAATCCTCCGCCGACTCCCGTCCCGAGCGTAATACACAGCATATTCTTAGCGCCTCGCCCTGCCCCAAAACGTAATTCGCCCAGCGCCATGACATTGACATCGTTATCGACAAAGACCGGCACGCCCAATCTCTTCTTTAAGATGTCGCCTAACGCCACTTCGCGCCAATTCGGGATATTCGTAAGGTAGTGGACTGTGCCCGTCCTGATATCTACCGCGCCGGGCGCGCCTATGCCTATGCCTATTAACTCTTTTTTTGTGACAGAATATTCTTTGGTGAGCAGCTTTATTTCTTCTACAAGCTTATCTACGAGGGCGTCTTTACCTTTAAAACTTGCCGTGGAGAATATCCTCTTTGCCTTAAGGCGCGCTGATCGATCCATCAAAGCAAGCCTAATATTCGTACCGCCTATATCTATACCTATTAATAATCGCATAATAATTGTGTTATTATACTATTTAATCTTTGTACTCACAAACAATATTTTTCCCGGAACTCTTGGCCGTATAGAGGGCTTTGTCAGCCTTCTCCACAATATCTTCCATATCGGCCGCGTCATCGGGATATATCGCAAGGCCTGCGCTTACTGTTATCCTCAATTTCTCATCATATGCCTTAAATATGTGCTCCTCTATCTTTTTACGTATTCTCTCCGCCGCAAGCATCGCGCCAATTCTCTCAGTTTCGGGTAAAATAATAGAGAACTCTTCCCCTCCGTATCTTGCCACAAGATCTATCTCCCTGACATTTTCCTTTATTAAATGCGCGATATCCTTTAAAACAACATCGCCCACCAGATGCCCGTGAGTATCATTGCATTTTTTGAAATCATCTATGTCTATCATAAGAAATGTGAATTTAAAACCGTGATTTTTCGACCTGTTTAATTCCTCATTCAGGCGTTCAAAAAAGTATCTGCGTGTATAAAGCCCGGTAAGTGAATCTGTTATCGCCAAGCCTTCGACCGTCTCATACAAAAGCACCTTCTTTATCTCGAGGGCAAACTGCATAGCGACTATAACGAATCTGTCAAAATCTATGCCGGGCAGGTTCTCTATAGTAAGTATTCCGACAAACTTATTTTCACTAAGTAACGGTATCGCGCCGAAACTCCCGCCGCCCGCTTTTGGGATATACACTTCTTTCTTATCATTGTCGAAGAGCGTCAGCATATCGTCGTAATTCGTTTCCGCATCCTCTTGCTTGCAGTTCTCATCCTTATATAATTTATAGACTTTATCTACCTTTATACATCCTTCCACTTCTTTTAAGATAAGAAGTTCGCTCTTTTTGAATACAAAATATTCTTTTAAAAAAGCGCTTAACGCGCCGAATATTTCATTAAATGTAAGGTCGCTAGACATATTCTTCGTTATCTCATAAAGGCTCGATATCATCATCTCTTTGTTGCGCAGGGCATATATACGGCTGTCTTCGCTGGTAATATCTTTTTCCAATTTATTTTTTTCACTGCTGTAATTTTCAAGCTTTAAGCCCGTTTCGCTTTTCAAAATGTTTATGCTATCCCTGTATTCTTTCCAGGTCACGGCGATGCCAAATAATAAGAATGATAGGATGGGTATAAAAAATATTTTATCCGGTATAAAATGAACCAGCGCCGCGAGAAAGACCGCACAGATACATAAGTAAAGCATCATTCTGCGCATACCCTGTTTCTCCCCAATGACTTTGCCTTATATAAACGCTCGTCGGCTATCTTGACCAGGTCCTCTTCCACCGCCGTATCTTTCGGATAAGCCGAAACGCCTATAGAAACGGTTATGCTATGCCTTTCCCTGCGCACGGTAATAGGGTGATCTTCTATCTTTTTTCTTATGCTCTCCGCCTTCTTCTGCGCCTTCCTGATATCGGCACCGGACAAAAATATCGCTATCTCTTCACCGCCGTAACGTGACGCCATATCACCTTCGTGTAATTCACTTGCTATTGTACCGGCAATATATTTTAATACAATATCTCCGGTAGCATGGCCATATTTGTCGTTATACCATTTGAATCGGTCTATATCCAGCATCAGAAGCGCGATAGAGCCGTCCTTCTTCCTGGCGGCGCGTTTTGCCTCCTCATGCAGACGTTTTAGAAAGAAACGCCGCACAGATAGGCCGGTCAGTGAGTCGTGTATAGCAAGATCCTGGACCCATGAATACAGGAAAGCGTTCTGTATGGCAACTGAACCTAATCCCCCCAATATGTCGAGAAGGCGCAGGTCATCCTGCGTATAAAAATTTTCGGTCGGAGAATCCATCCTCAATATACCTATGACCTTATTGCCGCTTAAAAGCGGCACAGCGATAAGTGACTTAAAATATTCTTTGGCTTCTTCCGCTTCTTTGCTAGGGAAGCGAAAATCCTGCATAGAGTCTTCGATTATAAGCGGCGTACCGTGTTTCAACACCCACTTATCAAATATATCTCCGGCCTTCGCTTTCACTTTAAGCGGCCCCTGCGATGCCGAAAGCATAAGCTCCTGTTTCTGCACATCTACGAGGAAAAGCATTATGCGCCCTGATTTTTTTATCGTCACTGTGGATTTTTCTATGATAAGCCTGGCTATCTCCTCTATAGTAAGCGTAGTGGTGAGAGACTCCGCTACATCTTTTAGCATGCTATAGCGAAGTAGTTTTTCCTCAAGATGTTTTGTGTCGATCCTCTTTTTATTAAGTTCGTCAGACAGTATATTGATACCCTCTTCGACTTTTTCCGAATCCAGTCCCGCAAAATACTTTATACTCTTTGTAGCTTTCCAATTTCTGTATCCTATAAGCGCCGTCAAGATAAAGCTCCACGAGAGGAAAGCCGCGCTATAATAACCGCTTTTTAAAACACCTGTCAGCGCGATGAATAAAGAGATGATAGTGATCGCTATGCCTGTGAATATACCGAACCCTATCCATAAAAGAATTATCGGTATGTTAAAACAGAGGACCGCTACAGAAATTACCGAGGAGTCGGGCGAAAGAATGGGGTCTATTTTAGGATGAATTGAAAATAAAAGATGCGATAGGGCGAGGAATACTATTAAAGAAGTAATTCCGAGTATTGAGCGAGTGCTCGGATTAGACAATTGTTATATCCGTATCCTTATCAAAAAAGTGGATTTTGGCCATATCGAATACAAGATCCATGTCCTGATTTATGGTAGGCCGGTCGTGGCCGCCGACCCTCGCTATCAGTGAATTGCGGCCCGTATTAAGATGCAGATAAACCTCCGAACCCATAGGTTCGATAACCTCGCAGTTTGCCTTTATGGTATTTTCGGAAGGAGCGTATGATACGAAGAGTTTATCGTATATATCTTCGGGCCTTATGCCGAATATGACTTCCTTGTTGAGGAAGGATATGATCTTGGGCACCATAGCGTCAACTATCTTGACCTGGAAATTGCCTTCGTTGAAATAAAACTTGCCTTCCTTATTTAATATAGTTCCTTTTATGAAATTCATCGGAGGAGAACCGATAAACCCGGCCACAAATTTATTTACAGGGTTATCATAAAGTCCTATCGGGTCGGCGATCTGCTGGATTATACCGTCTTTCATAACGACTATCCTGTCGCCCATCGTCATGGCTTCGGTCTGGTCATGCGTAACATATATCATCGTGGTCTGAAGACGTATGTGAAGCTTCTTTATCTCGGTCCTCATCTGCACGCGCATCTTGGCGTCGAGATTTGACAGCGGTTCGTCAAAAAGAAACACGAGGGGCTTTCTCACTATGGCTCTTCCCACCGCGACCCTCTGCCTCTGTCCTCCGGATAGTTCCCTGGGCCGCCTGTGAAGGAGTTTTTCTATTCCAAGAATATTAGCGGCCTCTTTTACTCTGGCTTCTATCTCCTGCCTCGGGTATTTTCTTAATTTCAATCCGAACGCCATGTTCTCATAGACCGTCATGTGGGGATAGAGCGCATAATTCTGGAATACCATGGCGATGTTTCTATCTTTGGGCGGGATATCATTGACCTTCTGGTCGCCGATATAGACATTTCCGTTTGTCGCTTCTTCCAATCCGGCTATTATTCTCAATGTGGTAGACTTACCGCATCCGGAAGGCCCTACGAAAACGACAAATTCCTTACTCTCTATGCCCAGATTGATATCGCGTATCGCCCAGACATTACCGGAGAATACCTTGGAAACATTCTGTAAGCTTACCTGTGCCATATTAGAAGTAGGTTAAAAGCTTCGAAAGACTTTCTTTCATATTTTTTCTGTGAATGATCATATCTATAAGCCCGTGCTCAAGCAAAAATTCCGACTTCTGAAAACCAGGCGGAAGCTTCTGCCTTATCGTCTGCTCTATAACACGCGGGCCGGTAAAACCTATCAATGCTTTAGGCTCGGCGATTATCAGGTCGCCTAAAGAGGCGAAACTCGCCATAATGCCGGCCATCGTAGGATTGGTAAGTATCGATATAAAAACACATCCGGCCTTATTGTGCTTACTTAACGCTGCGGATGTCTTGGCCATCTGCATTAAAGAATATAGGCCTTCATACATTCTGGCGCCGCCGCCCGAACCGGAAATTATTATCAGGGGATATTTTGTTTCTATGGAACGCTCTATAGCGCGTGTAAGTTTTTCGCCCACGACGGATCCCATAGAGCCCATTATAAAACGCGAATCTGTAACGCCGATGACGACCTTCCTGCCGTATATCGTGCCTTCGCCGGTAATAACAGCTTCTTTAAGCCCTGTAAGCTCCTGGTCTTTTTTATATTTCTCTTTGTATGTCTTCGGCCCTTCAAACGAAAGAGGATCGAGCGACTCCATGTCCGGATCCATCTCCTTGAAACTTCCTTCATCAAGAGTTAGTCTTACTCTATCGGGGGCGTTGAGGCTGAAGTGAAAATTACATTTGGGGCAGACGCGCAGGTTTTCATCGAGTTTCTTATTATAAATAAGCTCTTTGCAATCCTCGCACTTTGTCCAGAGGTCGCTGGGGATATCGCCGCGTTTCTTGGCGACTTTTACTATGGTATACTTTGGTTTTTTTGGAAAAAAAGGCATCCTAAACCTTTAGCAGTTCTTTTGCCTTATCGACCGCCGTTGCGGCGTCCTTCGCGTAGCCGTCCGCTCCTATAAAGTCCGCGAAGCTTTGAGTAATCGGCGCTCCTCCGACGATGATCTTTACTTTATCACGCACTCCCAAATCCTTCAACATTTTTATAGTATCTTTCATGGCACCCATTGAAGTGGTCAATAGCGACGACATCGCTATTATATCCGCTCCTTTAGCCTGGACTATCTCCACGAATTTACCGGGTGGGACGTCTATGCCTAAGTCCATTACCTCAAAGCACGCGCCTTTTAGCATCATGCTGACTATATTCTTGCCTATATCATGAAGATCGCCTTTGACGGTACCTATTATGACTTTCCCCATCGGCTTAATGCCCGACGAAGCGAAGAGCGGCTCAAGCACCGCGATCCCTGCATGCATCGCTTTTGCGGCGATAAGAACTTCCGGAATAAATATTTCATTGGCCTTAAACTTCTCGCCTATGGCGTTCATGCTCGCTATAAGGCCATCTTCGAGGATCGTCTTTACGCCAATGCCCCTATCAAGCGCTTCCTTGGTAAGCTTAGCGACGGTAGCCCTATCGCCCTTTGCCAGAGCGATCCCTATATCTTTTAAAATAGCATCTGCCATCTTTACCTCTAAATTTTTCTGATAACAAGCCCCGACAGCGGCTTAGGATAAAAATATGTGGCCTTTCTGGGCATCTTTTCCCCGTGTTCGGCCACCTTCTTCATCTGCGAAACTTTTGTAGGATTAAGCAGGAAAGCTATTTTAAACTTTCCCTTGCCTGCTAAGGTAAGCGCCTCATCCGCATCTTTGACAAACTCTATATTATCATCTTCATCGCGAATATCCAACACATTTTGTATGATAAACTTGTGCAATATCGCCACGTCCAGGCTCTTCCAATCTTGCGAACCTTCTCCCATAAAGGTCCTTGCCGCGTTCTCTTTGTTTAATTTTAAACAATAGAACTTTTTGCCGCCCATATACATTCCAAAAGCATGGTAATCCCTGAGCTCCTTGGGCCTGGAAATACATTTTTTGGCGGAAGGGTATTCCTCGACAATAAAATATCTGTTTAATTTTTCCAATATATCGTTTTTTGTTAATTTGCCTATATCTTTTATTAATCGATGGGTGGGTAATATTGTGAGGGAATCGTCATCGAGCTTGCAGAAGTACGCTAATGTGTATTTTGAATTTTCACTGCCTGTCTCATTGGCATAATTTATCGCGGTCTCATAACGGTGATGCCCGTCGGCGATAAATACGTTTTTATCTGTCATAAAACGCTCTATCTTTTCTATGGCGTCTGAGCGCGATATCTTCCAAGCTCTATTACGGATACCGTCTATACTGATATCTATAAAAGGCTTCGTAGCCTTCATAACTTTTTTTAATATAGCGCCGACTTCGTCTTTATCGTCCTGATATAGCATAAATACCGGGCTCAAGTTCGCCGAGACGCTTCTCATGAGATTCAATCTGTCTGCCTTAGGCGCCTGAAGGGTGTTTTCATGAGGCAGTACAGCTTTTTTGTCAGAGAGCTCAAGCTTTAGCGCGCTTATAAAGCCTATTCTCTCGATTATCTTGCCGTCATATTTGTACTTTTGCGAATATATGTATATTGCTTCTCCATCATCTTCAATGAGGATATCTTTATTGAGCCATGCATCAAAAAATTCTTTTGCGCGCGTGTATCTGTTACTAGACACATCGTCAGACTTTTTTATCTTTCCCAGAATTAGCCTTACGATATTATTCTCATGCTTCTTATAAAGCGCGGATTGCATTGCCGGCGGGATGACATCATAAGGCGGCGCCACCACCTTAGTAAAATCCTTTACCTTCTTCTTATTATATATAATTGCTTTAAACGGTCTTATCGATGGCACTTTTAACCCTTTCTTTATATAAAGATAACCCGGCGCCGATAGCGGATCCTATAAGATCGGATAATAAATCTATTATATCGCAACTCCTGCCGGAAACAAAACGCTGATGAATCTCATCCGAGGCCCCGTATAACAAAGCTATCGCGACTGCCGCGATAAAGATTAATTTATAGTTAGGTTTGACTGAAGAATGGACGAATGCCCTGGCAAGAAGGAAGCCTAAGACAAGATATTCTACAAGATGAAATAACTTATCTATGTTCCGTATATCAAACTTCGGCATCTGGTCGGATACGATAGAAGAAGCGTAAAAAATTATCCCCATCCATAGAAAGACAGGGGTCCAGAACCATAGCAATACGCCTACTCTTTTGAACACGACTTACCTTTATTCGACGGGCAGTGTTTACAGGCGTCCGAATGTGGATGGCCCTTCTTTTTCTTATAATCCGTCTCGTAAAAACCTGTGCCCTTAAATATTATCCCCGAACCTCCTCCTATGAGCCGGTGCACCTTACCGCCGCACTTCGGGCACTTTTTTATAGGCTCATCTTTCATATTCTGGAACAGGTCAAAATTCTTTTTACATTTGTCACATGAATATTCGTATGTCGGCATTTTATTTGAGCATCCTCCTCATCTTTTCCATAAATGACTGCCCTAACGGCCCCGGATGTTTGTCCGATACCTTGGCAAATTCTTTCAACAGCCTCTTCTGCTCCGCAGTCAAATCTGTCGGTACATCTACCTGCATTTTTACCAGCTGATCGCCCCTGCCATAATCATGCAGGCGAGCTATTCCTCTTCCTCTTAACCTGAATACTTTTCCACTCTGGGTGCCGGCGGGTATCTTCATCTTTATCTTACCCTCAAGCGTCGGGACCTCTACTTCCCCGCCAAGCACGGCGACGACGAACTCCACAGGGACTTCACAATATACGTCAGATTCGTGCCTTTCAAATATTTCATGCGGCTTAACATGTATGACAAGATATAGATCGCCGCGGCGTCCGCCTTTTTCTCCCGCTTCGCCCTGGCCCTGAAGCCTTAGGCGCGAACCGGAATCTACGCCAGCCGGTATATTTACCTCTATCTCTTTTTTGGCCCTTATACGCCCCCTACCGCTGCACTCCTGACAGGGTGTCTTTGTTATAACTCCTTCACCGGCGCATTTATCGCAGGTTCTTACTATATTAAAGAAACCATTTGATGAGCTTACCTGCCCACGCCCTCCGCAGGCAGGGCACCTTTCCTGTTTCGAACCGGGCTTGGCCCCTGTACCACCACATTCTTCGCAGGACTCAAATCGAGGTATAGATATAGTCTTCTTCCCGCCAAAAGCGGCGTCTTCAAAATTTATCTCTATCTTATATTCAAGGTCGTGACCACGCTGAGGCCCCCCACGCCTTCCAGCGCCGCCGAAGCCTGCGCCGAATATGTCGCCGCCAAAACCGAATCCCTGAAGTATGTCATTTAAATTGACACCCCAGTCACGCAGGTCATCAAAATGGTGGAAGTCCTGATTAAAGTCGAAACCGCCACCCTTAAAGGAACTATCCACACCGGCGTGGCCGTATTGATCGTACGTAGCCTTCTTATTGGGGTCCATCAGGACTTCGTACGCTTCCGACATCTCCTTAAACTTCTCTTCCGCTTCCTTCTTCTTGTCGGCGCCTACCCTGTCCGGATGGTACTTTAAGGCGAGATTTCTGTAAGCTTTCTTTATCTCATCGGCCGTGGCGGACCTGCTCAAGCCGAGTATGTCATAGTAGTCTCTTTTAGTAGTCATTCAATTCTTTCTTGCCTTCTATCGATAAACATCTTTGCGATGTTTTATTCTATAAATAATTACTTCTCTTGCCTTATCATCTATGCGATATACTATTCTGAAATCTCCTGACCGAAGCCTGTAACCTTCGTCAGCGGTTAATTTTTTACACCCAAAAGGCCTGGGATTTTCCGACAGTGCCAATATTTTCTTCTTGATAGCATCAAAATCATGCATTGTAATAGTATCGAGGTCTTTTTCGGCCTTTGAAACTATCTTGATGCTATATTTCATGCTTTTCTTTTCTTAAGATAATCATCGAACGTTATAGCGATTTTTTCCTGCGGACGCAACTCCTTGAGTTCAACGATATCCTCTATCATCTCTTCGCGCTCAAGCTGGCTCTTTAATGCCTTTTCGACAAAAAAGCCCTGCTTCAACCCATGCAACTGACAGAATTCCTTAATCTGCTGTATAAGAGACTTTTCAATTTTTATGGATAATACGCTCTTCATTCTTCACCTCCAAAACAAGTATATATCAAAAAACTTACTTTGTCAATATAAAAGTATGTAAAATATTACTTTTGTAATTATAGCCTACATCTATAATTTTACGGGTCCAGGCCCATCAGCAGAAGATCTCAAACCTAATCCTTCGTTACGTTCGCACAAATATGATAAATTTTTTGCTTCCAGATGTAGGCGGTCGCTTTTGTAGCCGCCTTCCGCTGACATAAAAGGGTGTCCCCTTCTATGATGGCCCCTACCTCTTCCATGTGTTGCCCTTCTTTGTAAAACTTTTTCGCTTATGTCGCGGGCGGGGCTTGTGGGGTTCCGCCTGAAGCGGCGTTGAAAATTTTGATTCCTTTTGGCGATTCAGAACGGCCGGACAAACTGGGCCATTGTATACTGGTTGCCAGGTTGAACGGCCATCAAAATTTTCCCGAGCAAATTTACATGCCTAATGTAAATTTGCACCCGCTGAAGGCGAGCCCCGCAAGGACCGCCATACAGCGTGCGGAAAGTTTTACTTCTTGCCCTTTTCGTCATCCGATGTAAATTCTGCGTCGATGACGTCGTCCTTTTTGCCGCCGGCTTCGCCTTCTGCTTCAGCTCCGCCCTTGGGACTTTGCTGCTGTCCTGCGCCGGGACCCTTACCCTGCTGTTCCTTCGCCGACGTCTTCTTATATATCTCTTCGGCCAACTTATGCGAAACTTTTGTGAGCTCTTCGGTGCCGCGCTTTATACTGTCGACATTCTTATCCTTCATCGCCTGCTTCAGATCATTGATCCTCGACTCTATGTCGGCGCGCTCCTGTGAGCTGACCTTATCGCCGAACTCCTTCAGGGATTTTTCGGTAGCGTATACTAAGGTGTCGGCCTGGTTTATGACCTCGACCTCTTCTTTTCTCTTTTCATCTTCGGCAGCAAATTTTTCCGCTTGTTTAACGAATTTTTCTATCTCTTCCTTTGAAAGCTTCGTTGAGGCGGTTATCTTTATTGACTGCTCTTTTCCTGTACCGAGATCTTTCGCTCCGACATGAACTATACCGTCCTGGTTAATGTCGAACGAAACTTCTATCTGGGGTATGCCTCTTGGAGCAGGCGGAATTCCCACAAGATCAAATCTTCCGAGCTCGACGTTATCGTCGGCCATCTTGCGTTCGCCCTGAAGAACCCTTATCGTAACGGCCGTCTGATTATCCGCGGCGGTAGAAAATACCTGCTTCTTCTGTGTTGGAATGGTAGAGTTCCTCTCGATCAGGCGAGTACATACGCCTCCCAGAGTTTCAATGCCGAGCGACAGAGGCGTAACGTCGAGTAATAATACGTCTTTCGCCTCGCCGGTCATTATAGCCGCCTGTATTGCCGCTCCTAAAGCGACGCACTCCATAGGATCGACCCCGCGCTCTATCTTCTTGCCGACATAATCCTCGACGAACTTCTGGACTATAGGCATCCTGGTAGGGCCTCCGACCAATATTACTTTATCGACATTCTTCGCCGTTATCTTCGCGTCGGACAGTGCCAGTTCCATCGGGTGCTTGCATCTGTCGATAATAGGAGATATAAGCTCTTCGAGCTTTGCCCTGTTCAAAGACGTAGTCAAATGCTTCGGACCAGACTGATCGGCCGTGATGAACGGAAGATTCAGGTCCGTCGACATCGTGCTCGATAGTTCCACCTTAGCCTTTTCGGCGGCTTCCCTGACTCTCTGCATCGCCATCTTGTCATTCTTTAGATCTATACCGGTATCTTTCTTAAATTCTTTCGTAATATAATCAACGAGCGTATTATCCATGTCTGTACCGCCGAGTTGCGTATCGCCGCTTGTCGATATGACCTCGAATGTCGCCGCCTTATGTTCATCATCCCAGCCCATTTCGAGCACTGTAACATCGAGCGTCCCGCCCCCAAGGTCGAATACCATTATCTTCTGCTCCTTGCCGGCCTTATCGATACCATAAGCAAGGCACGCCGCCGTCGGCTCATTGATTATTCTCAATACCTTTAATCCCGCTATCTCGCCCGCGTCCTTTGTCGCCTGGCGCTGGTTATCATTAAAATACGCGGGGCAGGTTATGACTGCTTCGTTTACCGTATCACCCAGATAGTTTTCCGCATCCTGTTTGATCTTTGCCAATATAAATGCTGATATCTGCTGCGGCGTATATTCCTTCCCGTATACCTTATACTTGAAGTCGGTGCCCATCTTCCGCTTTGCCGCGAAGACCGTGCCTTCCGGATTTATCGATGCCTGGCGCCTTGCAGGTTCTCCGACCAGCTTTTGCCCGTCTTTGGTAAAAGCTACGAATGACGGAAACGCCTTGCCGCTGGCGACTCCCGCGCCTTCCGCTGATGGAATTATTACGGGCCTGCCCGCTTCCATGTGAGCAGCGGCTGAATTTGATGTTCCTAAGTCTATACCTATTACCTTTGCCATACTTAACCTCCGTGTTTTACTATTTTTACCGACGCCGGACGCAATAACCTGCCGTTAAATGTATAGCCCGGCTTCAATTCATCTACAATTAAACCTTCTTCCTTATCTTTTATATCGACCGAGTCTATAGGTTCGTGCAGATTGGGATCGAACTTCCCGCCGACAGCCTTTATCCTATCCAGTCCAATATCTTTTAAGAATTTCTGGATCTGCAGATGGATCATGTCGACTCCTTCCTGCACAGCCTTAAAGTCCTTGGCCTCCTTTATATGTTTTTCCGATATTTCGAGTGAGTCTACTATCGGCAATAGATCTATAACAAACGACTCGTTGGCATACTTTAAATAATCACCTTTTTCTTTTTCGATACGGCGCTTGGCATTTTCAAATTCAGCGTGAGCCCTTACATACTTATCATAGTACGCGTCGCGCTCATCATGCTTTACTTTAAGAGCTTCGTACTCCTTCTTGGGGATAGTCACCATCTCTTCGAGCAGGGGTATATCTTTCCCCTTATTATCATTTTCTTTGGGCATTATCATTACTCCATATCATCTATTATTATGGAAACAGTATCAGCAAGAAGCTCAACCATCGGCACGACCCTCTCATAGACCATTCTCTTTGGCCCTATTACTCCTACCTTGCCGCTTTTTTTGCCTCTGACTTTATAGCCTCTGGTAACTACGCTGCATTCGGATAGCTGGTTTGATTTATTCTCTTTACCTATATGTATGGTTAGCGAGTCGTCCTCTGTCTCGCCACACAAAATTTTTAATATGCTGACTTTATCTTCAAGGCATTTGAAGATACTTTGCAGCTTCTTAATATCGTGGAATTCGGGCTGTTCTATAAGATGGCTCGCCCCATCAAGATATACCCTGTCTATATCCGGCAACAAAGTTATACCGACATAATTTGTGAGGCTCGACATAAGATGCGACGTCTTTTCCAGGATATCCTCAAGAGACCTTATCTTCTGGTGGTACTGCTCTTCCACCATATGCAGTATATTATCATTGATGCTTCGTTTATGCATGAGGCTGTTGACATAATAGCGATAACCTTTATCTGTAGGGATCCTTCCCGCGGAAGTGTGCGGGTGCATGAGAAAGCCCTCTTCCTCCAGGTCGCTCATGACGTTACGGATAGTCGCGCTGGATAGTCCGAGCTTGCGGGCAACGAATCGCGAGCCGACCGGCTCTGCGGATTCAGTATAGTTCCTCACGATTATCTCTAAAACCGCTTCTTCTCTTCTCTTAGCGCTCTTTGGCATAACACGTTTCCTTCGTCAGACAAATTAGCACTCTTTATTTAAGAGTGCTAATATAGCAGTCTATCATAACTCAATTTTTTGTCAAGCAAATTTGACGGTATTTTGCGCATCCGATATCATCCTGATCAGAGAGTCGAATCCTTCTCTTTTTAATGCCGATATCGCCACAGAATTAGGAAAATATTCTACTGCCCTATCTACCGCTATCTGATTCTCCACCTTATCTATCTTATTAAGGACAGTGATGATCTTTTTATCTTTGGCGCCTATCTCCTCCAATACCTTATATACGGCGTTAGACTGCTCCTTCGCTTTCGGATGACTCACATCTACTATGTGCAGGAGCAGGTCCGCCTCGACCACTTCTTCGAGAGTCGCTTTGAACGCTTCCACGAGGTTGTGAGGCAGGTTATCTATAAATCCTACCGTATCGACAAAAAGAATATTTCTTCTGTCCGGCAGCGTATACCTGCGCACGGTGGGGTCCAGAGTGGAGAAAAGTTTATTCTGAACGACTACATCTGATTTTGTAAGCGCATTTATTAAAGTAGACTTACCTACATTCGTATATCCTATAATGGCTATGGTCGGAAGAGAAAATCTGTCTCTTTTTTTACGCATCATGCCGCGCCTGGCGCTTAAGTTCTCAAGCTCTTTTTCAAGCCTGAATATCCTGGACCTGATACGGCGCCGGTCAACCTCGAGCTTCTTTTCACCCGGCCCTACTGTACCTATACCGCCTCCGAGCCTTGACATCTGTATGCCCTTGCCTGTCAGCCGCGGCAGTAAATACATCAATTGCGCCAACTCAACCTGCGCCTTACCTTCATTAGAATGGGCTCGTCTGGCGAATATATCAAGTATCAGCTGCGTCCTGTCTATAACCTTCTTACCTATTATCTCTTCCAGATTCCTCTGTTGGGTGCCGCTAAGATCATTATTGAATACAACAATACTTATATTTTTCTCCGCGCACAGGCGTCCGATCTCTTCGGCCTTGCCCTTGCCTATATAACAGGCAGGTTCTATCTTTTCTCTGCGGACGATAAGCTCTTCCACGACCTTCGCGCCGCAGGAAGAGGCAAGCTCAACAAGCTCCTTCGAGCGTTCTTTCGGAGTCCACTCTTCGCGTCTTTTAAGATCAATGGTTACGGTTATTGCCAATTCCAATTTACGATACCCCTTTCGCGATTGCGCTTATTATCCTGCCCTGCGAAATCTTGCTGACGTCGAACCACTTTATCCTTTTATCAGGCCTGTGCCATGTAAGCTGCCGCTTCGCAAAGCGCCTTGTATTCATCTTCATCAGCTCCTTCGCCGCGTTAAGGCCGTATTCGCCTTTTAGAAAACCGGACAACTCTCTTAGTCCTATCACGGCATTTGCGGTCTTGCTCAATTTCTTTTTGTATATATTTTTAACTTCTTTTAAGGCTCCGGCATTAATCATATCATCAACCCTATCGTTTATATTCGAATAGATAAGGTCTCTGGGGGCCGTCAGGCCGAATATCTTTACTTTGTAGCTACCCGCTATGCCTTTTGTGCTCTTCTTTAATTCGGTCATAGTCTTACCGGTACTATTATATATCTCAAGAGCTCTTATTACACGCCTGATATCATTTTTATGGATAAGACGCGCGGACTGCGGATCAACCTTCTGTAATTTTTTATACAGATACTCATTTCCATAACGCGCGGCAAGGCCATACATCTTTTTCCTGAAATTTTGATCCGCTTCCGGTGAGGGAAAAAGGCCGTCTACCAGCGCCCTTACATACAGCCCGGTACCTCCGAGAACTATCGGTATCTTTTTGCGTTTTAATATATCTTTTATTAAATGTTCGGCGCGTCCGGCAAATTGCGCGGCTGAAAATTCACTTTGTGGATTTAAGAATTTTATCAGGTGATATCGCGTATTTTTTGTCTCTTTGACGCCCGGAGCCTGGCTTAGGATATTTACACCTTTATATACCTGCATGGAGTCGCAGGATATTATTTCACCTTCGATCTTTTTGGCGAGTCTGACACCAAGCGCTGTCTTGCCTATCGCCGTCGGCCCAACAATAATTATAATGAAGGGCTTAGTTAGCGGCATACCTTCGTCTTGTATCCATCAGTTTTCAGCTTCTTCGCTGTTTTTTCAGCTTCAGCCGCCGACTCATAAGAACCTACTTTTACCCTATAAAACGTCATTTTTAATTTGTAAGCAGTTTCTATGGAGCTATCGTAACCTTTTTGTGTCAATCTGTCCTTCATGCGCTGGGCATTACTCTTATCGCGGAAATAACCTACCTGCACATAGTACTTGCCGCTTATTTTAACATCGGATATTCCGCCGCTTTTTACGGGAGAAAGTTTTTCATCAGGAACGGCCGCCATATTAGCTTCAAAGCTCAAAGGCGCCGCCTGTTTCACCCTGCCAAGATATTCTCTTGCCTTATCATTTATCCCCAACTTTTGATAGGAATTGCCCATCTTGTAATATACTATCGAGCTATTCTTATGGTCGGGGAAATTTTTGAGCGCTTCATTATACGCGACTACCGCTTCATTGAACTTACCCTCGAGAAAATACGAGTCCCCAATACCTATATAGCCGTCGAATGCCCTCTTGCCTCTCGGATAACGCTCTACCATATACTCAAAAGTCTGCCGAGCCTCGGAGTATCTATTTAATTGTAATAGGCTTAAACCTTTCAGATAATTTAATTCTTCGCGACCATGCGCTCCGGCATCGATCAATTTTCCGGCTTCGGCAACGACCCTATCGTACTTAGCCTCCATAAATAATTTCTCGACCCCCGCGAGGCTCTCTACGCCAGTCCGCGCGTAAGACAGATTAATAAAAGAGACCGTTATGATAATTGTAAAAACTACACTCCTTATCTTCATTTCACACCTTTCTTTAGAGCGGTAAGCGCCTTTTCATGCCTTCTTTCTTTTTCTTCTTTTGACACATCATCTTTCAATAAATGGGACTTTGCCGGAGGCCGGGGCGAGTATTTAAATACAAACCCACCCTCGAAACCGCATTTTTTTATCACTTTTAGTGTATCATTAAAATCTTTTTCGGTCTCTGATGGAAATCCTACGATTATATCAGTTGTTACAGAGCCTTTCGGAACATATTTTTTGAATAATTTGATTACGTCCATATACTTTTTTTGTGTATATCCGCGATTCATAAGTTTTAATACCCTATCGGATCCGGACTGAAGAGGAAGGTGAAGGCGCTTATCCACTTTTTTTAGCCTGCCGATAGCCTTAAATAATTCCTCCGAAGCGTCCTTTGGATGGCTCGTCATAAATCGTATAAGTTTGATACCTTTAATTTTATTCAACCTCTCAAGTAATTTAACAAAACCCGAATACGAATTTACGTTCTGCCCTAACAACATGACTTCGGTAAATCCGCGCTTTGCCAGGCCTTCGATTTCTTTTACAATATCCTTTTGCTCCCTCGAGCGCTCTCTGCCGCGCACATATGGCACTATGCAATATGAACAAAAGTTGTTACATCCCTCGCCTATCGAAACAAGTGCCTTCGGCTTAGTATCACGATATCGAGGATTAAGCTCCGGCCTCTTCTCGCTTACTTTATCAATAGCGACTATGGGGCACCTGTGTTTCAATATATTCTTCACTATTCCAGGGAGGTCGCCTTCATTGCCGGGCCCGCAGACAAAATCAACAAGCGGGATATTCTCGAGGAGCTTTTCCTTATAACTCTGGGCGGTGCATCCCATAACGCCGATGACAAGCTCGGGCTTCTTCTTTTTAAGTTTCTTCAATTGCCATATGTTATTAAAAAGACGTTCTTCGGCATGCCCTCGGACCGAACATGAATTAAATATAATGACATCGGCATCCTCCATAGAAGATGCCTTGCGAAAACCTTCTTTAATCAGAATGCCAAGCACGAACTCCGAATCCCGGACATTCATCTGACATCCGAAGGTTTTAATATAAACTTTATTCTTATTCATAGCTGGCATATATCAACCCTGCCCCACAACAGTAATCGTATTTGCGCCAAACTCAACTAAATCTCCTGAGCGAAGTTTGCGGCGGATACGTGATTCAACTAGTCCGTTAACTTTAACTGCACCCGCCTGTATCTGTTGCTTGGCTTGGGCGCTGTTAATAACGAGTTCCAGCAGCTTTAAGAGATTATCCAGCTCAATAAATTCAGTCTTTAGTTTAAATTCCATTTAATTTTTGCAATCCATGAATTAAGGTTAAAATGGGGTGCTTTGATATCATCCGCGGCCCCGCGTATTTCATAACTGCGGTAACCTTGGCCCTCATAGACGGGTTATAACAATGTATGGCGCACTTTGAACATGCCGGCTTATCTTCACCAAAAGGGCATCTATCAAGACGCAGCCTTGCATAACCCAGGAGACCGGCGCATTCTTGACAAAGATTCTCCCCCGATTTATGGCGACCGGAACAGTATATCCCGATCATTGCTTCGATAGTCCTCTTTTCTCTATCCATCTTGGAAAAGCTTTTCTTCTGTCTTACCATTAGGGTAACATCTCGGCTGCATGATGCGCGGCAGCCAGTTGACGGCTATTCAGGCGCTGTCGAGCTATCCACTGCTGACGCACAACTTTTAAGACTGCTCCTTATTCCAGGAATAATAAGAGGGCCATCACCGAAACCCCTAATATTATCGCGACAAACTGGCCCAGGGCGTGCGATATTTTAATACCGCAGCTTTGATGTAACTCAGGTATGAGATCCGAGCCGGCAATATATAAAAAGCCTCCGGCAGTCATTGGCATAAGTATAAGAGTGTAGTCCTTCATATATTTTCCGACCAGAAGAGAGATCAATACGCCGACAATCGCGCTAAGCGCGGAAACGAAATTAAACCATAGCGCTTTTTTTATCGAAAGCCCTCCATGTATAAGAACGCCGAAGTCGCCTATCTCCTGCGGTATTTCATGCATGATAACCGCCAGCGTCGTGGCGACTCCTATGGGTATACTCACAGAAAAACTCGCGCCTATGATCATTCCGTCTACCAGATTATGAACGCCGTCGCCGATAAGATTCAGGGCAACGACAGGATGCATGTGGTTTTGCGATGTGGGGACATGGCAATGTCTCCAGCGGATGAATTTTTCCAAAACAAAGAATATGAGCATGCCTGCCATAATATAAAGAGATGTCGCAAGGCGTATACCGAGGCTTTCAAAAACTTCGGGCAAAAGATGGATAAAGACATCGCCTAACAGTCCCCCCACGGCAAAACTCACCAAAAAAAGAGTCATCTTCTGCAACCACTCTTTTTTCAGGGAAAGCGTGAATACTCCGATCAAGGAGATTAAGCCGACTAAGACCACGCTGGCGATGCTATATATCCATACATTCATAAACTCTGCTCCATAATATGCTATTCATCCAGATGCGAATTTACATAGGACGAGAACATATCCTTTACTCTTGCGGGCAGCACCACGCCTATATCCTGGTCTACAACCGCGCGTGCCATCTCCCGGACGATAGTTGAGTCCGACAGATCTTCTTCGCAGACATATATCGTCTTGCTCTTATTTACATAAAAGGATGAGACCTCTCTGGCCTTATCGAAAATATTGTAGTACTCTTCGTCCAGCTCTTTTTTTGTTTTGAATATCTTTATATTTATGCGTAGGTCCGGATACATATCGAGAAGCTCCTTCGTCCTTATGAATAACATATCCAGCCTGTATGCTATCTTTTCGGATGAGCTTCTCACGTTATCCGGATAAGAATTGCGGCCGTACGCGGAAAGTATCCTCGTCCTCAATTTCCTCTCTATCGATTTTAAGTCATCCTGCGGGAGATAATATACGGTAAAATAAGCGCTCTTAAATGTGCCCCAGCTCTGCGAGCCGGACACATCCGCATATCCGATCTGGCCGGTATCATTCATCTCTAATGACGTGCTTACGCTGTTTATATATTCGCTCAATAACGGCATATGGCTGAAAGATGCCCATGCTATTAGCGCCACGCCGAAAAAACCTTTTTTCATAAAATTATACCTTGAATTTCTCCGCAACCTTCTTTAGATCTTTCGATTTTGACTTGGCCAGTTCAATATTATTGGCGTTCAAAGCTGACTCTATATCATCGGATATCTTCTTGATACCGGCAATGTCATGATCCAGGGCTTCCACCATTACGTTAAGTCCGTTGGCGAGAGATTTCATCTCATCGCCCTTGCGCAGGCCAAATCTGATCTTAAGATTACCGTTTGATATTTCCTTAATATCCTTCTCAAGACGATACAAAGGACCGGCTATTCTATGCGAAGTGATAAGCGCGACCGCTATCGTGGCCAGGCCGAGCGATACTATGACTATCGCACCCGACAAAAGGACACTCGGTAGAATAAAATCCGCCGTACTCTTTATAACCAGGCGGGAATTTTCGAAACTCGTAGTTACGGTGGACCTTGCCATAAGATATACTATTGCGCCCGATACAGCTGTAGCGATAATCACTAAAGAAGCGAATTTGACTATAAATTTAGCCTGAAATTTCTTGTTAACAAAATATTGTCTTCTTCTGTTCGGCATAATCACCTCTTTTGAAATTTTACCGGACCTCTATTTCATGCAGGGCCTTCTTGTCGATCTTGACAGAAGCCCTCATCCTCAACCCATCCACCCATTTCTCAAGAAGAATCTCTTTCTTTCTCCTTAGGATAATATCCTTTATTTCGCCTTCCATATTTTCGATTGACGGAAACTCGGCCTGCTTCTCGGCCGAAACTTCGCCCTTCATCTTATTGTACTCACTCAAGATCTCATTTTTATCTACATGTATCATCTCCGATATTTCCTGCAGTTTCTTCTTAAGCAACGCCTTAACGAGAGTCTGCTCCCAGTATCTTTCTATCTGCCTCATGAAGGATCTCTCTTTATCAAAATTTTCCTTCTGCGCCTCCTGAACCAGGACTTTACGCGTTATCAGTTCCTCCAGTATATCCTCTTTGGCGTTGACGGGATCTGTGGCGAGAAACTTATGCGCAATCGTTGTCTTAAGGCCGTCGTTGAAATCCGCTACCGTTAACTCATAGTTATTGACCCTGGCAATCACCTTGTCTTCAGGCGACATAGCCTCTTTACTCCTACCGCATCCGGCGATCAATAAAAACGACACCGATACAATCAATAGGATATTTTTAGAATACATCAACACCTGCCTTGTTTAGTATTTTGGATAATTTCGCCATCGGAAGTCCTACTACATTATAGAAGCATCCTTCTATACGGTCAATAAAAACACTGCCGAATCCCTGTATATCGAAACTACCGGCCTTATCAAGAGGCGATACCCTGTTAAAGTAATTCTTTATCTGCTTATCGCTTAAGTGGTACATATACACTTTCGTCTTATCAAAATCGGTATATATCTTTTTCCCGTCGATATCTATCACCGCTATGCCGGTATAAACCCATTGGGGTTTGCGTGAAAGCAGTCTAAGCGTCTCAAAGGCATCCTTCATATTTTTGGGCTTTCCGATTATCTTTTTGCCTACTAAAACTACCGTATCAGCCGATATAACTATGCCGGAATCGAATCTCTTAGCGACATCTTTCGCCTTAAGGAGAGCGTTTTCCACCACAAGTTCACCACAGGTCGTCTTTATAACCCTCTTCTCCCTGACATCCGATGTAGCTACGGTAAATTCGATACCTATATCTTTCAGTAGTTTACGACGGGCTTTGGACTTTGACGCTAATATTATCCTACGCATTGGCCGCGCTCTCCCCCGCAAGATACCCTGTAGAAAATGCCTGCTGTAGATTATATCCGCCGCTTGGCGCGCCGCCCTCGATTACCTCGCCCGCAAAATATAACCCCGGCACTATCTTGGATTCCATCGTCCTGGGGTTTATCTCTTTAGTAGAAACTCCGCCGCAGGTAACCATAGCCTCCTCTATAGGCAGGGTACCTGTTATAGTAAGCGGGAGAGCCTTTAATACCCTGGCAAGCGCTCGCCTCTCATCCTTGGATATCTGATGAACTTTTTTATTGGCATTGAGGCTGGCCATCTTTATTATAGTTGGCACAAGCCTCAAAGGAAGCATTCCTGAAAGCATATTCTTTACCTCTTTACCGCCATGCTCTTTGAATTCCCTTAAGAGCTTATCTTCCATCTCTTCCGTCTTTATCCCGGGCTTTAAATCAATAAATAGACCCATTTCTTTATGCTCATCCAACAGATGGGCTATTTCACCGCTTAAATCCAAAATGAGAGGCCCGGAAACGCCAAAATGGGTAAGAAGCAATTCCCCCACTTCCGAGCATATCTTCTTTTTTCCGGCGACAAATACTATGCTAATATTCTTTAGCGTGAGTCCTTGAAGCTCTTTTACCCATTCTTCTTTTACCTTTAGAGGAACGAGTCCCGGCCTTAGTGCTATTATTGTGTGGCCCAGTTTTTTCGCGAACTGAAAACCTTCGCCGGATGAGCCGGTGTCGCGATATGACGCTCCCCCCGTGGCGAGTATAACCTTTTTTGCGCTGTCTAAACTCTGGCCGTGAACAAGAGCAAAGCCTTCTTTGTCTTTCTTTATCTCTTCAATACGCGCTTTATATCTTATATCAACGTTGTTCTCTTTTAAACATTCCACCAGCACACTTGTTACAGAGCGCGCGCTGTCTGTTACAGGAAATACCCTGCCTTGCCTCTCTATCTTTAATTCAAGATGCCTGGACTTAAAAAATTCCATAAGATCTTCGTTTGAAAAACGCGATAATGCGGTCCTTAAGAACTGCCCCGTCTTGCCGAACTTTTCTATAAAGATATCCTGCTTACCGCTATTGGTAAGATTACACCTGCCTTTACCCGTAATAAGTATCTTACGCCCTACAGAATCGTTCTTCTCCAGCAATACTACTCTTTTATTTAGCTGTCCTGCCCTTATCGCCGCTATCATGCCTGCGGGGCCCGCCCCTATAACCGCTATGTCGTATTTGGCCATATTAAGAAAAAGCCGCCTCTCCTGCGGTAAGCCCGGATGCCCAGGCCCACGCCAGATTATATCCGCCGCGTTTACCGCAGACATCTAATGCCTCTCCGGCGAAATAAAGGTTCTTTACCAATTTTGATTCCAAAGTAAGCTCATTCACTTCTTTCGTATCGACACCGCCGGAAGTAAACTCAGCCTCATTCCAGCCCCTCGTACCTAAAACTTTGAATAATCTATTCTTAAGCGACATCGCTATGTCCTCCGTATCATCCTTGTCAAGATGCTCTTTTAAGGCCGGTCCAAATTTATTGGGCAATATCCCAACAATCAATTCTTCCGCGGGAAGAGCGCGCTCCACTCTTTTTGCTATCTCGTTTTCAAGCACTCCGGCGTCCATAAATGGCACCATATCTATCGATATAAAAACATTATTCTTTTTATGCCTGTTTATAGCAACGGATATCTCTTCGCTTACGTCTATTATGCTCGTGCCGGAAAGCCCATATTTTGTAAATAGCAGGTCTCCCCTTGATTCACATACATCTTTTCCGTCTATAACAGCTTTAACCTTCGCAAATATCTTCTGGCCCTGCAGGAGATGGCAGAGTTTATCCTTCACAACCAGCGGCACCGCTGCCGGCACGGGCTCGATGATCTTATGGCCCAGCCTATGGGCCAGTTCGTAACAGCTGCCGTCAGAACCCAGCGCCGGGTATGACTTGCCGCCGCCGGCAATAATGAGCTTGCCGCATTCCATGCTTTTGCCGCTCTTCGACTTGACTGAAAATATTCCGGCCGAATGTGAAATTTTATCTACCTCAAAATTTAATTCCGTCACAATGCCAAGCCTGGCAAGTTCCATCTCCAGCACTTTTAGCACGGACGAGGATTGATTTGTCGCGGGGAATACGCGGCCGCCTTCGGAATATGTCTCCAGGCCCAGGTCTTTGAAAAAATTTAAGATCTCTTCTTTTCCATACCTGGTAAAGACGGATTTGACGAGATTTCTCGCGGATCGGTTATAGCCGGATTCGTCCAAATTTTCGTTTGAGAGATTACATCTGCCGTTACCCGACGCTAAGACCTTCTTGCCTACCTTGGGCATCCTTTCGCAGATAACTACAGGCACGCCTTTACGTCTCGCGCCTATCGCGGCTGTGATTCCCGCCGCGCCGCCACCGATAACTAAAGTATGGGAATTTTTCATATTATCCTGTATTTTGTAAAAACTTTTCCATATCATCCGGCATCGGTGATTTGAATTCCATTGTCTCTTTTGTTACCGGATGCGTAAAACGCAGATATGCCGCATGCAACGCAAGCCTTTTGAACTTCAATTCAAAATCTTTTCTAAAAACATAAACGCTTTCCCCTAAAAGCGGGTGACCTATGGATTTCAAGTGTATTCGTATCTGATTGGTTCTGCCCGTTACAGGCACGGCCTCTATTACAGTAAAATTCTCATGCCTTTCTACTACGGTATACTTTGTCTGGGCGCTCTCTTTACGCCCCTTGCTCTTATTATAGATATCCCTATCTATAGTATCAAATTTTTTCTTTACCACACCATGCACAAAAGCTATGTAGGCCTTCTTTACGGCTCTTTTTTTGAATTCCTCCATCATTGCCGCCTGAATAGCCTTGCCTTTGGCATAAAGAATGAGCCCTGAAGTCTCGCGGTCTATGCGATGACATGGATAGGCATTGGCTTCTACCCCGCGTTCATCAAGCTCGCGATTTAGAAGATGGGTTAAAGTGTTGGTCTCTTTATTGGGTGTGGGTATAACGAGCATGCCGGAAGGCTTACCAACAACGATTATCTGCCCGTCTTCGTAGATTATATTGTACCGCTTACCGTCCATAAGGACAGTATTATATCATATCGGGAGACGCTTTCCAATTCAATCGGGAAGCTGCCCCCCCACCCTGGTTACTAACCAATAAACATTATGAATACACCCGTAAGCGCTATGACGATTCCCGCAAAGGCGTGGGAATACCTCTCTGCGATATCATGCCTTACCAGATGTATGCCAAAGTGAGCGAGCAGCGTCTGCGCCAACATCATAACTATAGTCACCAGAGAAAATATCAGGCTTGTCGTCAATATCCCTATCCAGCCATACTCTGTGGCAAGAAACATTAATGGCACTAAAGGCTCGCATGGACCAAGAACAAATATAGCGAATAAAGTCCACATAGTTATTGTCTTCTTATCGATATCTTTTGTATCGATATGCTCATGTTTATAATCGCGCGCTTTCTTTAGTCCCCACATAGTATATGCCACTCCAAAGCCTATCAAAAGCCATAGGCCTATCTCGCTCCTATGAGATTCGATCGATTTCAGGTTGGCCAGGCTAAAACCTAATAATATACCTATGCACCCCAAAAGTATCGAAGATCCTACATGTCCAATGCCCGAAACTAAAGTTACCATCATTAATTTCGTCCTCGACCATTTTTTTGCCTTGCCGATAACGGCAAATGGCATCCAATGGTCTGGCGCCAGAGCATGTAAGAATCCTATTGAAAGAGTCGAAACCATTAATAGAAAATAGCTTTTGTTCATACTGCCTCCATCTCGGATAATTATACCAAAACATTCTTATCTTTTCAGCAATATTAAGTTGTGCTATAATCGGGCCATGGCAAAAAAATTCGCCGGTATATTCTTACTTAAGGTGATCGCGCTTATAATAATAAAGGATACGATTGAGTCCTTCGGCGATCTCTTCTTCAAGATGGGCACCCTCTCTACCGGTATTTCGAATGTAACGATGGCCAATGTGCTTGAATTTGCCTCAAGAGTGACATCTAATCCGTGGCTATGGGTGGGAGTCATCCTATACCTCGCCAACTTTTTCCTATGGATAGCCCTTTTATCGAGAGTAGACTTGAGCATAGCATTCCCGATGTCGAGCCTTACATATATTATAGTGCCTTTTTTGGCAATAGCATTTCTTCAAGAAAAAGTCGCGCCTATCAGATGGGCCGGCATACTCTTTATTATAATAGGTGTAAGCTTATCCGGGCGCGCGGCGAGTAATAATAAAGGCGGGGTAACCTGATGAGCCTTAAACTTATTATTCTAATAGTGCTTGCGGAGATATTCATATGCTCGGCGCAATTTCTATTTAAGACAGGCGCTAACAAGCTTAAATTCCACAATCTTAATACGATAAATGGATATATAACATTTATAAAATCATCATTGGCTATTCCGGCAATATGGGGAGGCTTGCTGCTAAACGCATTTGCCGTGGTGGTATGGATACTGGTGCTCACGCTCGTTGACTTAAGCCTCGCGATACCCTTGGACAGCATTCACTATGTATTGATACTTATAGGCTCACATTTCTTTCTTAAAGAGCGCCTTACCTGGGAAAGAGTAGCGGCTACGCTATTTATTGCCGGCGGGATAGTGCTTGTAGCTCTTGGCTAAGAAGGTAGTAGAAGTTCCAATATCCTGATATTTGTCGCTTCGTTCACGGAATCTATTATAGACTGATCTTTGTCCATAGCGCTGAAATGGCGCGGGTGGCCGATATCGTTAATGGCCGTTCTTATAAATCCTTCCGCCTTTACCAAAGAATAATCGCCTGTTATATCGAGGCCTGCGATCTGACAATTCTCTTTTATAAAATTTAGCATGAGTAACAAGTCTCCCAAATCAAGAGCGCCCTCTTCCCAGTTGGTAAGCGAATACCGATCGTATAGACAATCCTTATCTATCGTGACATAGACTTTTTTTGTAGGAAGGCGGCGTAATATATGCAGAAAAAATTCGGCTATATTCTTGTCTTTAAGCTCCTGCCAATATATCTCATTAAAAAATAGCCCATTTTTAACCGTTATCGATATATTTTTCGGTATATTCTTTAAAAAAACTTTTGTCGGTTTATGCTGATAAGGATATATCTCCACCCTATCGTCCTTTAATAAATCGTAGCTGCCGGTCTGGATGACGTTCGGGGAAATATCTCCGGAAGACGCTCCTAATAATATTATTTTTTTTACGTTCTCTTTTTCCGCGATCTTCGTTACCCATGCGCCGCAACTTATCCTGGGCGGCATCATATCCCAGTCGGGATGGCGGTCAAACGAAATTACGCTTATATCTTCGCTGAATTGATCTATCAGCAGACTTGCTACATGGTGGAAATCACCTGAACCAAGAAATGTTACGGAATGTTTTGCGGCGGGGTCGATAGATGCCCTTATCTGATTAAATGTTTTTTCATCCGAATATAACCGTGCAGCGGGTCCAAATTTTGTGAGATCTACCACAGAAGGGCTGAAGCGCTCGATTAGGCGCTTCTGCCGTGTTACACTATTATCAAAATTTAGTATCCGTACCGGTCCAACCATTTTATGATATCGCGGCTATGCCTTTTTTCAACGCTTCTTCGAATAACTCGACAGCGAGATCCATCTCTTTCTCGGTAATATATAGCGAAGGCGCGAGAGTGAATACATTTTTGTAATAACCGCCCACGTCGAGAACGAGCCCTCTCATCTTCCCGCCTGCGGTCAATTCCCCCGATAACCCTATCTGGGTTATCGCGTCCGTAAGCTTCTTGTTAGGCGTATATCCGTCTTTTTCGCATATCTCCATCCTTAGCGCAAGACCAAGCCCGTCGACATCGCCTATCTGCGGATACTTCTTCATCAATTGCCTCAATCTCGACACAAAGTATTCGCCCTTCTTAGGTACTTTTACGGCAAAACCTTCTTCTTCCATTAACTTCATTGCTTCAAGGCCTACCGCTGTACCCAAAGGATTTGATGAGAACGTGGAATGGGTCGAACCTGGCCCGAAGACCTTTGGAGATATCAATTTTTCTTTGGCCCAAATACAGGATATCGGGTTTAGCCCGTTAGTCAGCGCCTTGCCCATTACAACAATATCCGGCACCACGCCAAAGTGTTCGATCGCCCATAGTTTTCCTGTCCTGTAGAAGCCCATCTGTATTTCATCGTCAACCATAAGAATATTATATCTATCCAGGACCTCTTTTAATTGAGAAAAATAATCAAGAGGCGGTACCACATACCCGCCTGTGCCCTGCACAGCCTCGATATAGAAAGCACCGAATTCACACTTACCCGTCTTTGTATTAAGAACGGAGTGGTACTCTGTTTCAAAAAGTTTCTCGAATTGTTTCAGGCAGTACATATCGCACATGTCTTTTTTCTTGCCGTACGAGCATCTGAAACAATACGGATACGGGATAAACTGCGCCCTATCCGAAAAATGTCCGAACTTCTCCCTGTATCTATAACTTGATGTTATTGCCGACGCGCCAAGTGTCCTGCCGTGATATCCGCCCTGAAAAGCGAACATCAGGTTCCTGCCGGTATGGCTCCTGACGAGCTTCAAAGAATCTTCTACTGCGGCCGAGCCTCCTACATTGAAATGAACCCTGCCCTTCTCCTCAAATGTCATCTCGGCCTTTCTAGCTATCTTGGCGGCAAGCTGTATCTTCTCCTCATGAAGATATTGACATGCAAGTTGCGGCAACCTATCTATCTGTTTTTTAAGCGCATTATTCAGTCTTTCGTTTCTATATCCAAAATTCACCGCAGAGTACCACATCTGCAGATCCATATATTCAGTGCCGGCTTTGTCATACAGATATACGCCTTCTGCCGTATCGAAAATATTCAGTTTTTCCGAATAATGGACGGTATCTCCCCATGAACAATAATCCGCTTCCAGTTTTAAAAGATCTTCGCCCTGGCTCGCCTTGGACTTTACAGGCTTATTCAAAACCTTTTCATTCTTCTTCATCTATCCATCCTCCTCATAAAGTCATAAACGTTTTTTAGGCTGCTAAATGATATGAAGGGCTTGCCTTCTCTTAATAAATATTTCTTTAGATTACCTTTCGCGAATACGATATCCGAATTTTTTGACGGACATAGATCGGACAGGCCGTCGCCTATATATATTATAACCCTGTCATCGAATTTGCTTTTGGGCAGGTGGTTAGTTTTGCAATTGCCGCATATCCTGCAATTTTCATGCTGGTGCGGAAAATGCGGAACTAACTTACCGCCGGACAATTTTATCTTATTTGAATATATCTTTATGCCGTTTATTCCGTTATTACGCAGTATCGATTTTATGAAATACGAGAAACTATCGCTTAATATGACCGGCTTAACCTGGCTTTCTTTGAGCAAAGCTATTATCTTTTTGAAATACGGGTCCACTTTTATTCTTGCCAAATACCGGTCGAGTCTTGCCTTATCAACCCTGACGCTCTTCAACTGGCCCGACAGGCAGCCTTTTGAGCCTATCTTGCCTTTTTTCCAAGCAACTTCAAACGCCATCCATTTCTTATTTACCGAAAACTTCTCCACTATACTATCGAGCACATCAAAGTGGGTTATCGTATTATCGAAATCGAAGAATACCGCGCAGTCCGACAGATTATCTTTGTGCATTTTGAAAGAAAGCCTCCATCTTTGCCGCGACCGTATCGCGCTCCTGATCCGCGGTAACAACGTGATAAGAATCGTATAAGAGCACTATCTCTTTCATGGATGAACCGATCTTATCATATATATATTTCGAATTTTTAACGCTCGTCATATCGTCGTCTTTAGCCTGAACGAGCTGGACGGGAATTTTTATATGCGGCAATCTCCTCGTAATGTGTCTGACCAGGTATTTCAGTTGGCATAATTGCGCCACCGGGAAATAAGGATATCCGTACTGTTCCACATTCTGCATATTGTCAAGAGTGGCTGTGGAGTAATATTTGTGGATACGGTTCTGTATCGCCTCATTCTTTATTCCGTATGGCGGCTCTTCTTTAAAATAGGCAAAATGCCTTAATGGCGTAAAATAACCAAGCGGCAGAATAAATCTTGCCCAGGGGGTATTCCAGCCGTCATAAAATAGTGTCGGCGCCAGACAACAGACGCCCTTAACTTTATCGCTGAATTCATCGGCAAGCAGAAGGGCCAAAAGGGCTCCCATGGATAATCCGCCGGTAAATATCGGTCCCGGATGGTCCCCTAACTCGCCTTCTGTAAATATTTTGCGTACAGATTCGTAAAACTCTTCCCATTTTGCGTGTTTTAGCACGCGTATCGAATCACCGTGATAGGCAAGCCTCGGGCATATTACCGTGTAACCCTTCTTATTAAGATAATTTGCCAGAAACCGCATCTCATTCGGTGTGCCGGTAAGGCCGTGTATCAATACCACCGTCGCGCCATTATCGCCTTTGAGAGTAAAGCCATTGCCGGACGTCCTGCCGGACGGCTCTTCTTTTTGAATCTCCTTTAAACGAAACGACCACACAACAGACATATTAACGCCTTTCTATCTTATGTATTAATATTACACTATATGGCATGAGAACAAGATTAAATTAAGATTAAAATATTTTAATATTGCATTGGAGACGTTTTCCAAATGCATAAGGAAGCTGTCCCTACATGGGGGCAGCTTCCCGATTGACTTGGAAAGCGTCTCCGGTTCAAACAGGATACGAAAGCGGAAGGGAAACTGTGAAAGTGGCGCCTTGGTTAGGCTGACTTGTAACTGATATAACGCCTCGGTGAGACTCGACGATCGACTTTGCTATGCTAAGCCCCAGGCCGAATCCGTGATTGGTGCGCCTTGCGCGCGCAACCTGATAGAATCTGTCAAATATGTAAGGCAGTTCTTCCTCGGGGATGCCTATGCCGGTATCGCTTACCACCACTTTTATATGGCTGCCGTCTTTCTGCGCCATCACTATGACTTTGCCTTTTCTCAATGTATATTTTATGGCGTTGTCGAACAGGTTTACGAATAACCGCCTTAATTGATCCTCGTCTCCATCCAATATAAGATTATCCTGCCGCGATAGCGATGTGTCTATGTCCTTCTGTTGAGCCAATATCTTCATGTCGTCCATAACGCGATTAAGCACGCCGCCCAGATCCACCCTTCTTATCTCGAGCGCGACCTGATTATTGTCAAATCTCGCCAATGCCAGAAGATCCTCTATTACACGCGACATCTTGCCTATCTCCTCAAGGCTGCTATTAAGCACAGCTTCATATTCCTCCGGCGATCTCAATTTTTTTAGAGTGACTTCAAGCTCACCCTTAAGTATCGTAAGCGGTGTTCTTAACTCATGAGATATGTCCTGTATAAACTCATGCTGTGACGTAAAGGACTTGTCCAGCCGCTCTATCATGTCATTGAATGTATCGGCAAGCCTTTTTATCTCATCCTTAGTATCGGGTAGATGTATCCTTAATTTCAAGTTTTCCGCCGTGATCTTCTTTAGAGTATCTATCATGTGATCAACCGGACGTAATGTTAAGCGCGCTAAAAACGCTCCAGCTATTCCCGTAATAATTACAGTGATGGGCAGAAGAACGAATAGCAAAATTCTTAACCCTTTTAAGGCGATATATATCAGGCCCTGCGCGCTTACGACCTGGATAAGATATTTGATCTTACCGTCCTGCTGCACAGGTTTGGTATAGACTCTGAACGCTATAGGCTTGCCGGGCTGCGCCTCTCCTTTGAGCGTATCAAAACTATCTTTACCCTCCAGGATATAATCAAGATCGTCTTCGGAGAGAGTATATATCTTCGGAGCGTTTTTGGAGGATACTAATTTTTTGCCGTTAACATCAAGTATCTGGGCATAGATACTCATAAGGCTGGGGTCTTTGGACTTTTCTATAACCCAGTTACTTGCCATTGTCAAAAACTTATCTGTATCGGCCTGGGTGGCGGGCGCTGAAGACTTGCCGGATTCGGAATTCTTCATCTCTTCTATTTCCCAATACGTAGATATGGCGCTGGCAATACCTCCCGCGCGTGAGCTTAAAAGATCGTCCAGGTCTCCATACAAGACATTTTTAAAATTCTGGTACACCAGCACGCTGAACGCGAGAAGTGTGATGGTCAATAACCCCATATACCAGAGCACTATTTTGAAACGTATAGATTTGAAGAACATTTTAATCCTCTAAAATGTAACCGCGCCCGCGGATTGTATGAATAAGATTTTTTTTAAACCCATCGTCTATCTTCCTGCGAAGGTAATTTATGTATACATCTATAACATTTGTGTCTGTATCAAAATTGATATCCCATACGTGTTCGGATATCATAGTCCTGGTTATCACCGAGCCGGCATTGCGCATAAGGTATTCCAAAAGAGCGTATTCTTTCGCTGTCAACTCTACCTGTTTTCCGTCTCTAGTAACTTTATGCGAAATAAGATTCATCTCGAGGCCGTTAAATTTTAGCGTAGAAGACGCCTGGTTATCGTGTTTGCGTAAGAGCGACCTTACCCTTGCCAGTAACTCTTCGAACGCGAATGGCTTTGTCAGATAATCGTCGGCCCCCGAATCGAGCCCTCTGACTTTATCGTCTACGGAATCTTTAGCGGTAACCATTATTATGGGAGTGGTTATTTTTCTGGTCCTTAAAGATTTGCAAAGACCTACACCGTCTAACTTTGGGAGCATAACATCCAAAATTATAACGTCATATTGGTTGGTGGTGGCAAGAAACTCGCCCTCGACTCCGTCCTGGGCGATATCCGACGCATAGCCCTCTTCTTTAAGGCCGCGTCTTATCAGCGACGCTATCTTCTTTTCGTCTTCTACAATAAGAATACGCATAATATAGCCGAAATACCCGCGGTAATTGCGCCGTAAACAAACGGCGCGCTGGCCCCTACATAAGTCCACAAAAGGCCCGCTATTACACTCGCTAATAAAACCAGAATGCCTGTAGCGCAGTAATACAACCCTATCGCCGTAGCCCTGGATTCAGCGGGAACCATATCCGCAATATATGCTTTGCTTACCCCATCCGTCATCGCCATGTAGAAACCATAGACCGCAAAAAGCACCCATACGGTAAAGCGCGTGGCATATAGCCCGAAACCCAAATATACCATGGCAAATATGGAGAAGCCCCCAACTATAACCCACTTGCGGTCTATCTTGTCCGATAATATTCCAAATGGGAAAGATAGCGCTGAATACGATATATTGTATACGACATATGCCAGTATAACAAGCGAGATTGAAAGGCCTATATCCTTTGAGCGAATGATAAGAAAAGCATCGCTCGAATTCCCAATGGCAAATATGGATGAGATCAGGATGAATTTTTTAAATTTGGGACAGACACCATTTTTCCAAATATCGATCCGGGAAAAATGGTGTCTGTCCCTATTTTCAGCGACTTTAGGCTTCTCTTTTAGAAATAGCAAGAGTACCACGACAGCTAAAATGGCGGGTATAAACGCTATTAGAAATACCTGGCGTATATTATCCTTTAATATGGCCAGGAGCCAAAGCGCCAGTATAGGGCCAAGGCATGCCCCCAGAGTATCCATAGCCCTATGAAAGCCGAATGCCTTTCCGCGGTATTCAATAGCGGTCGAATCAGCCAAAAGAGCGTCGCGCGGCGACGTCCTTATGCCCTTGCCTAACCTGTCGACAAAACGCGCAAAAAATACCATGGGCCACGCATAGGCAAGAAACAGAAGAAGCTTGCCTATCGATGACAAGAAATACCCGAACGTAACGAATGGCTGGCGTCTGCGAAACCGGTCCGAAAGCCACCCTGAAAAAACTTTCATTAAACTGGCTGTGGCTTCAGCCGCGCCCTCGATCAGCCCCATTATGGCAACCGGCGCGCCAAGAATACTGGTCAGAAATATAGGGATTATGGGATATAACATCTCGGATGAGATGTCTGTGAAGAAGCTTGTAATGCTTAATACTATGATATTTTTATTCAGCCCTTTGAAGAGGCCGTTTTTTCTCATGCGTCCTTACTTTTTTTGACTTTGGCCGTGCCCCGGATATCGTATTCATCCTCTATCTCCCCTACTATCTCTTCTAAGATATCCTCAAGCGTTACCAGGCCTTCTACCACACCTTTCATATCGAGCACAATGGCAAGGTGAGTGTGCCCTTTTTGAAAATCTTTTAATAGGTCTATGACTTTTTTTGAACCGGGAACGAACGCAGGCGGATAAAGGATATCCTGTAGGACTATCAGGCCCTTATTCACAGATAGCGTCAAAAGATCCTTCATATTTATTACACCGATAATATTATTCTCTTTTTCCTTGTAGACAGGGAGCCTGGAATAGCCGGATTCGAGTACCCTATCGATTATATCGTCGACGTTCGCGTTTATGTCTATCATGACCATTTCGCTCTTAGGCTTCATTACACTTCTGACAACAGTCTCGCTTAAATCGAATACCTTTGTCAGCATCCTAAGTTTTTCTTTATGGAGAACCCCCTCCTCTTCGCCTACTTTTATGAGAGCTTTGATCTCTTCTTCCGTAACCAGTGAATCTTTAGCTTGGGGCTTGCCGCCCAGAAGATTCACAATAAAATTTGTTATAACTCCAAGGATCTTGACCACCGGTGACAGCAAGTTTATCAGCACTTTAATGGGCCTGGCCAGTCTTGTTGCTAATCTGTCGGAATTGCGAACCGCGAATGTTTTTGCTGATACTTCCGAAACAATAATTAAAAACGAGACTATGGCTGTTGCCGCCGGAACTACCCAATTTTTTTCTCCAGCAAAATGTATCATTATAGCTGTAACTAAGGATGCTATAAGAGCGCCTACTATGTTATTAGCTACCAGTATCGTTCCAAAGAATTTTTCAGGGGCTTGAAGTATATTAAGCAGTGTCTTGGCGGTTTTAGACCCTTCGGCCGCACGGCGTCTTAATTTAACCTTATTCGCCGCTATGACGGAGATCTCCGACGCTGCGGTTATAGCAGCCAGCAGAACAAGAATTATAAGGATTATGAATTCTAATAATTTCATTTGTTAAAAAATGTTGTTATGGTTAACGCGACAGTAAGCGAGGCAACTATTATAACAGTTGCCCACGCAATTATGTTGAAAAATTTTGAATTTCTGTATTGCCCCATGAGGCGTTTGTCGTTTATCAGAAGCAGCATAAAGACGAGCACAAACGGCAGAAATACAGCATTTGCCGCCTGAGAAAGGAGCATTACCATTATAAGGTTTACCTGCGGAAACATTATCACGCCTGCGCCAAGTATAATAAGAGCTGTGAATAAAAAGTAGAATTGCGGCGCCTCTTTTAATCTCTTGTCTACACCGGTCTCCCAGCCCAACCCTTCGCAGACAGAATAGGCCGTGGCAAGCGGCAATATCATCGCCGAAAATACGGATGCATTGAGCAGGCCAAATGCGAAGAGTGCGGAACAATAACGGCCGGCCAATGGCTCTAACGCAAGGGCTGCGTCCTTTGCGGTCTCGACTCTTACGCCGCTTTTAAATAGCGTGGCCGCGCAGGATATGACTATAAACATAGCCACTATGCTGACGACTACACCGCCTATTATAACGTCCAGCCTTGCGTATTTATAGTCCTTGATATTAATACCCTTCTCTACCACAGAAGACTGCTGATAAAACTGCATCCAGGGAGCTATTGTTGTTCCTATTATACCCATTACCATAAGTATATACGCTTTATTAAAGCTGAATTGCGGATGAAGCACTTCTTTTGATACAACGCTCCATGATGGGTGAACCATAAAGCCCGTTACCACATAGGCAACGTAAAATAAACATGCGATTAAAAATACCTTTTCTACAGACTTGTACGTGCCTTTAACCACTATCCACCATATTATTATCGCTGAGATCGGAAGCGAAATGTAGCGGGATATGCCGAATATTTCGCAGCTTGCGGCTATGCCTGAAAATTCAGAGATTGTGTTCGTAAAATTCGATAATAAAAATGCCGCCATCGCGTAAAATGTTATCTTTACGCCAAATTTTTCTCTTATCAGATCCGCAAGGCCCTTGCCGGTAACCACCCCCATCCTCGAACACATCTCCTGTATAATGATAAGCGCTACCATCATAGGAAGAAATATCCATAGAGTTGAATATCCGAAGTGCGCGCCGGCGACGGAATAGGTAGCGATACCGCCGGCATCATTATCAACATTAGCGGTTATTATCCCGGGCCCCATTACGCTTAAAAATATTAGCAAGCTCTTCCAGGGGGCGGGTTTTCTTATCGTGTCCTGGCTATTCACTCTATAAACCCTTTACTTTCTTAGGTCTTTTTCTCCAAGCTATAGAAACGACCTGGCTTAGTATATCGTCTATAGTTATTATACCGTGCATAATCTTGTTCTCGTCCACAACCGGCAGGGCGGATACCTTGTATTTATCCATAAGATGCGCCACTTCTTTCACGCTATCGCTCAGTTTTATATATATTGTGGATGGAAATATGGTATTTACGACTATCTCCTTCGGATCTGAAAACAATAGTTTTCGTATAGTAGTCACGCCCTTAAGGCGCTGGGTCTCATCAACTATATATATGTAAGGCACCGTCTCAACATCTTTAGTCTGATTCTTTATATATTCTATCGCCGCCTCAACAGACATTGTAGACAGCATCGATACATATTCCATTGTCATAAGGCCGCCCGCGGAATCACTGGAGTATCCCAATAGCGTGGAAAGCTTCTTGGCTCTGTCGGAACTCATCAGGGTGAGTATATTATCAACGGCATTTCTGGACAATTTACCCAATAGATCGGTCGCTTCGTCCGAAGACATATTCGCTACCACCTCTGCCGCTTCCTTTTTGTCTAATTCGTTCAATATGGCTTTTTGATCATCAAATTCAAGATTTTCGAATATTCTCGCCCTTGTATTAACATCTATGGCCCTAAAGAGAGCCATCTTCTGGTTAATGTTAAGGTCCTGCATAATCTCGCCAAAATCTGCCGGAGGTATCGAAAGAAGCTGTTTTTGCGATACCGAGAGCTTCATCGTCATGCTCGCGGAATTTACAGCTACGGGCTGGACGTACTTCCATGAGACCATGTCATCTTTTTTGAGATATGCGGAATCAGGATTTATGGCTTTCAAACAGATATCTATCCACCTTTCCCATCCAAGCCGGCGCATCAGGCCGCGCAGGCCTATATCAACATGAGCGACCATAAGCTCATGATCTATCTTTAACAGATGTATATCATTAACGCGTATTACTTTGTGGTTATGGGTATCTACAACCTGCTGGTCCAGAATATCGCGTTTAAGTAAAAATTCATAGCTCTTGGGCTCGCGCTCAAATTTAATATCGCCTGATTTTAAGTTTAAAACTATCTCCTCATCCACTTCTAATACTGACAAAAAAGGCACACACGCGTATGCCCTATTAATAAAACCTTTTCTTACAATAAGCTCATCGGATTTAGGATAAACATCGCTCATCTTCGCGGAGACATCCCACACTTTGCCTATGAACTTTCTATCGGCATCAAGAACGTCCTTTTCCAGAATTTCGGAAAAGCCCACGAACATCGCAGCTGCTTTTGCTTTAATTTCCGCGCTCGTTACCCCATCCATATTTAATTATTATAGCTTGCCGACAATATATGTCAATATATAAAATTTATTACAACTTGTGCTAAATGTGACCAAATCTACCGTGGCAAACATAAATGTTAAGAGAACCAACATTAAGTAATATATACTTGATACTACAATAATCATATGATATACTTATTATGTAAAGAGATGTGAAAGGTTGTTCTTTTAGATTTAGCGATTTTTGTCGATAAAACCCTGTACCATTCGCCACTTTGTGGCTCAGGTGCAGGGCACGGTAAACTATCCGAAAGGATAGGGCACAAAGCTATAGGGTCCCTGCGAAGCCGCGCTTAAAGTTTTCACGTCGGACGGCGAAGCGAGACAGCCAGTTGCCGAAGCAAGAGATTCTTTTTGTGCCCATTCTATTATTTGGATA